>JADGBV010000111.1 GCA_015231345.1 Planctomycetota bacterium | reverse complement strand
ATTATTATTGGGTTGAAGGAATTAGCCGCCATTTTGATTGCACAGTTTTAAGCTGCTACCTACCTGGACATGATCCAGTCTCAAAGCAATTGCCCGAAGTGAGAGTCATTGAATGGCAAGAGCCCCCCTTATTTGCAAAATATAAAAGGCTCACAGCTATGTTAAAGCCTGGCTACATCACTTTTTTTTACCGCTGTAAAGCCTGGATCAAACAAGCCTTGGAGAGTGGAGAGCACTTTGCCCTAGCGCACCAACTCTCACCCCTTGCTATGCGCTACCCTAGCCCACTCATGAACTCTAACATCCCCTATATCATGGGACCTTTGGGTGGCAGCTTCAATGTTCCAGATGCATTCAAAGGAGAAATCGCCGAACCTTGGTACGTCAAAATGAGAAATTTTGATCAGTATCGATTTCTTTACGACCCGTGGCTTAAAGCAACTTATACAAAAGCACAATGTGTTTTAGGGGTTGCACCCTATGTACAAAGTCACCTCAATCACCTGCCTCTAAAATCTTTTCATCTTATGAGTGAAATCGGTTTTACAGACTTACCAGAGGTTATAGCGCAAGAATCATTAAGCCAAGAAACACAGTCCAGTGAGACTCATCAAGTACATGCCACCAAAAAGCTCAATCTCCTTTATGTTGGTCGCGTCATACGCACCAAAGGACTTATTTATTTATTAAAAGCCTTAAAAGAATTACTCGGCCAAGAAGTGAAAGAAAATCGCCTTGATTTTCATTTACATATTGCAGGTGTTGGCTTGGATCTGGACTTATGTAAAAGTTATGCCGAAGAAAACGAGCTGGCACAAAAAACAACATTTTATGGGCAAATTCCCCTTGAACAAGTGTGGATGCTTTATAGAAATGCTGATTTATTCATTTTACCCAGTATTCGAGAGCCTAGTGGCAATGCTGTTCTGGAAGCCATGTCTTTTGGGGTTCCTGTTATATGTAGTGATTTAGGAGGGCCAGGGTATTCCGTAAGCGATGAGGTCGGCATTAAGGTGCCTAGCCCAAGTCCTATGGAACTAGTTAAAGGCCTAAAAGAAGCACTGCTTAATTTAAGTCGTGATCCTGAAATAATTTACAAGATGGGACAAGCAGCAAGAAAGTCAATTCAAGAGAAGTACCTTTGGCAGCATAAAACTCTATGGCTCAAAAATGAGTACATGAAAATCATTACAGATAATCCAGTATGAAAGGCTACAGAGAACAGGTAAAATAACTAAATCGCTAAATCTCTAGCAATGCGCTCTTTCTCGACTGCTCAAATCCTTCTCCCATTGACCAGATGATGGGCTTTGCTTAGAACGCCGACTTGCCTCCAGTACGACATAAATATAAGCCATGGCTTTAAGCCATAGCTCTGGCCTTTTAAATAGTCTTTGCCAAAACAAGAAGCGTGATTTTGAAGAAGTTGGCTTTAAGTCAGGAAATTTCTGTTTAAGTTCAGCTGTGCCCCTGCGACTACGAGTTTTAATGGCAAAGAGTTGCTTTAAAGTCAGTGGTGGAAACAAGGTCGCTTGCGCTTCACGCACCATGACTCTTTCATGCTCAGCAAACTGAGAACGAACAAAACAGTCATCGGCTGTAATATTTGGGAACTCCTCAAATCGTGCCCTCCCCTCTTGGCTCAAAGCATAAACCCCACAACCCACCATGCCCGTATCAAAAACAGGGTGGAGCATCCATACTTCATAAAAAGCACGAACTGCCCAAGAAGATGACTCTAAGACATAATGTGCTTGAGGGGAAGCTGCAAAAATGCCACCTTTATTTAGTGCTTGGCAAATAACTTCAACAGATGCCTGTGTAAGCAAAACATCGGCATCCATGTAGATACGTGGAAAATACTGCGCACACTTATCCGCCTCATTTAAGGCTGCTATTTTTGATGCTTCAGCAATATCCAAAACCTGCACAGGGTACTGACGAGCAATTTGAGCCGTATTATCATTACAGCCATTGCACGATACGAGAACTTGCACTCGCTCCGGGTCCATTCCCTCCGTTAGAGTCTCTAATGTGTCGCGAATGCACGATTCTTCATTATGAGCTGGTATAATGATGGATACAGGTGATAAACTCATGTTTTGGCGACTTTTGGCCATGCCTTAAGAAAGCCAAGCGTTACTTGAGTGAAATGAAGAGCACGGTTCTTATTGAACTCTTTGCGATTAAGTAAATAGTGAAACCACCAGAAAAAGACTCGTGATGAATTAAACAAGGCTAGAATTAAATAGGCTGATAATGTATTAGCAAAGCCACCGTGTTTGGCATGGAAACGAACCAATCCTTGACTTAATAGTAAATCGCGACGTAAGGAATTCTTTGAGCTTGCTCCTCCTAAGTGCACGATTTCACCAACTGGGGCAAATTTAACCAACCAACCAGCTTGTTTAAACCGGTAGCACCAATCTGTCTCTTCACCAAAAAAGAAAAAGTCTTCATCAAGAAAACCCACAAACTGACAAGCCCTGGCACGCACTAACATAAAACAACCCGTCACAACTTCGACTTCACGCTCATCATCTCGCCGCCAATTGCTCATATATTCTCGACAGAAAAAATCATGTTTTCTTATTTTATGAAGGCCTGTTGTTTTTAAGATTAGGTTGAGTAGACTTGGGTACATAAAGCAAGTCTCCTGCAGACTACGGTCTTGATTTAAAACTCGGCAACCCATAACTCCGACTTTACGCTGAGTCATCATATATTTAATGGAATTTTGAATTGCCTCACCTAAAACAATCGTATCAGAGTTAAGTAAAAGGTAGAATTCCCCTCGAGCACATTCTAGCCCCTGATTATTCGCTGCGGCAAAGCCTCGATTCTCTTGATTTTCAATTAAAGCGTATTCACCATACTTAGCTTTAATCATATCCACTGAACCATCACTGGAAGCGTTGTCGATTATTATCACTTCATATTGCTCAGCATCTTCCCTTAGAGAATTGCGTAATGAAGCGAGGCAATCATCCAGAATTTGGCATGTATTCCAATTAACAATAATAATTGAACAAATTTTAGAACCTGATGCTTCTAAGCTCAAGAAGACTCCTCATTCGTTAAATCTAAAACCCAACCCCCTATACCCAACATAAAGAAAAAATGCACAAATAGAGAATTCCAAAAATGAACAGCCCAGCCACTAGCAATAAAGCCTGCCATACTAATTAGCCAACCCATCTTATAAGGGTAAAAAGGGCTTTCTGCAGAAATTTTCCTAATCATTCCCACTCCAATCCAAATACAACTAAAGGCCAAGCATAGCACTGTGGGCAAGCCATGGCGTACAGCCAGAAGTAGCCAAAACATATCCATGCTATAACTCTCAATCCAGGATGGTTTATTCCAAGGGTTAAAGCCAATACCAAAAACCGGGTTATTAATAACATCAACAATACCATGTTCCCATATGCTTATGCGGTAGTATGCCGTATGTGGATTAAATACCAGGTATGTAAAGGCCACTTTTAATGGGGTGCGATTAGAAAGCAAATCAATAGCAACATACGCAATAATCATTAACACAAGCAGTATATGCCATCTTTTTTTTAAAAACTTCAAGACAGTATCCCAGCATATAAGTGAGAATTGCGAGACAAGTGCAGCCAAAGGCCCTGATGAAAGAGCAAGGAAAGTCCCTACAAACAAAGGGAGACATAAGGCTGCCCTCTTAACAAGAGACTTATATTTTATACTCAAAATATACCAACACAATCCAAGCACGCTAGAAGCATAAACGCCAAACAAAATGGGGTGTTCAAATGAAGCAAAGGCTCTTTTGAGCCCCATGCGGTCCTCTATAAAAGGGTACGCTCTTCCCGGTTGTAAGAATCGTAATCCTGCGGCCGACTCGGGAATTGCGCAAAGAGCAAGAATAGCAATGACTGCAAAAAGGAATATAACCACATTTTTCATATCTTTCGATGAGCGAATATAGGCTCTCGCCATAAAATAAGGACCGGCTGATTCTAAAAAGAATATACCTCCAGATTCAATTCCCATGCCTGGACCATGATTAACTATAAGAGAAAACATCGCCCAAAAGGATGAAAAAAACAAGGCGTAATCAAATATATGCGTCTTGGAGCGACCAAAAACTTTCAGAACACAAGGGATAATAAAAATAATTAAAATAAGGCGGTATAAAGTAAGCCTAAGAGGACCTAAATTAAATGAGGTCGTGATGGGCAGAGGGATTGATATAATAAAAAGGAGGAGAGGTAAAGGCAAAAAACCATGGTAAGCCTCCTCTTCCTGCTGTGCTGTAGGAAGAGGAGAATTAACAACGCCAGCGCAAATGGGAGTGCCATCTGGCTGCCACCATGAGCCTCTTATCGTCAATACCTAAAAACTCTTCCTTAAAACTGAAGTAATATAAATTGTGGTCCCTCTAGCCTTATGGATGCGAAATCATTAAGTAGGGCAAGGTGCCGTTAATTCTTCGTAGCTGCTAGGAATCAGTTCGGGAGTCGCTTTATGCTCAGCACCCAAAACATTACCCCGGTACAAAATGGAGCCTACAGCTAAATTTTCCCATTGAGTGTAGAAAGCATCTGCATATTTCAGAGCTTTTCGTCCAGAAAGAGAAAGCTCATCAACATTTGCCATGCTATCAACCCAAATGGTTCTGATGCCCATCATCTTAGCAAAACGGACAGCAAAATAACCAGAAGCTGCACCAGTGGAAATAACGGCACTGGGTCTCACCTTAATTAAAAGCCACAATATTTGAAATGCTTGGTAAAGCAGAAGGAATTTATTCCATCTTGACGCTTCCACAACATTATGAAAGCAAGCGTTGCCGTGCACATCGACTTCTCGAGCAGGATCAGTGCAGACATAGTGAATTTGATAATTAGCAAAAGCCGGCTGCATTCTTTGAAGTTGAATCCAATGCCCCCCCTGGGAGGATACAGCTAATATTCGTTCTTGTTTATTGTTCATGGTATTTATTTTATTGGTTCAGTATTTTAGTTTTTTAATCGTTACATAAGTATCATATCAAGGCTCATTACCCTTCAAAAAGCCTGAGACAGATCTGAGTAAACTGCCAGACGCAAATTTGGGTAAAGGCTCAACATTATGTGTGTCACTTAATTTCAATTTCTCTTCCAAAGTCAAAAGAAGCTCTCTTTCATCAACAGCTACATTAACCCCCTCAAGCTTGCTCATTTCCCTCACTGTACCCAACTGATGGTCACTGCGATGTTCCCCTAAAATAGCTTTGCGAGGCATAACTATAATTTCTTTATTAGCCATCAGAGATGAAATAATTGTGCCCATTCCAGCATGAGCGATCACAAATTGACTCTGTCCCATAAGTTTTTTGTACTCTGCTGGCTCCAAACTCGCATGAGCTTGCATGTTTTTAGGGGTGTAACCACCTTCGCCAATTTGTGCGACAATTTCGCACTCAACTGTCTCAAGCCAACGATCAACAGTTTCGATAAGTCTATCGAAGGGAACCTGGGAACCTACAGTAAGGAATAACAAAATTATCTCTAGTAATTATAAAAGTATTTAACTAATGGGAATCAAATAAATATCGCATTTCAACTCCATAATATCGATCTGCAACCATCTACAAGATAAAAATGGGGTTAATAATCTAAAAAACCTACACACAATGCCAAGCGACGAAAAGGGCACAGATTAAAGGTGGAATGAGCAAAATCCACCTCGGCAATGGGCATTTTTTTATTAAACGAACATATGTAAAAGAGAAAGCCAGACATTCTGAGGCACATAAAGCAAAAACCACCCACTCCAAAGAGATATTCTTTAAAATCATCAAAATCACTAGAGTCATGGCGCAATTTCGGCAGATATTAGCCTGCAGAATATAATGAGGCTGACTCAAACTTAAAGCAACTGCACCTGTGCAGGAGCGAATAATTCGCAGGAAAGACCAAAGACTAAAAGGTAGAAATAAACCATAAGAAAAGTCAAAAGCTCTTTGGTAAACAAAGGAAAAAAGGGGGTGCCCAAAAAAAGAGAGCACGAGGGCACCTAAGAAGGCTAAACTTGCAACCCTTAAAAAGTTCTTCGTAAAAAGTTGAGCTAAATGCCCTGGGTCATTTTTAGCTTTTGAAAATATGGGGAGGGAAAACTGATCGTTAATATTTCTGAGCTGCATTGTATATATCATAAAAAGTGACGACACAATGAAGTATTCACCAAAGAGAATTTTATCATAATAACGCCCAATGACGAATTTATCAGAATGAAGCCCAATGTACATCATCAATGCATTCAGGAGCAAAGGCCAGCTGAAATTCCATATTTTCCGCCAAAGCTCTTTATCGAACTGAAAGGCATACTTTTCCTTCGAAAAACAATGAGAAGCGACCAACAAAGTTAAGCTTTGCACCCCTAGGCCAATAAGCAATATATAATGACTTGGGTGCAGCCATAGTCCCACCAAAATGGCACATATAGCAAAGACTTCCGACAACACATAGCTACCATGAGTGGGGATAAAGTTCATTTTTCTTTGTTGAATGGCAATACCAAAATGGACTCCACTTCTTAAGAGAAAAATCAAACCCATACAGCCATAGGCCAATGAATAGTCTTCATAACGAAACCAAGCAGCAATTAAAGGAGCACAAGCAAATAAAAAAAGACTCACAACAACCCCTCTAAAGAATTGCAGCGCATGACCATTAGGCAAAGCAGCCTGAACTTCCTCTTCGTCACTAATGATTAAATAGCGATCAATTGAAAACTGCGTGATCATTTCGACCAAAGAGAATATGACCGAGTAAGTTGCAGCTTGGCCATATTCGGCTGGGCTTAAACCCCTCACCAGCAGCCAATTTCTAAGGAAAGTTAATATGGCACGCCCACCTTGCCCAGTAATAATGGTAATCAGAGCATTTCTTTGAGTTGCCATGAAATACTTGAGAATCCCTAGAGTTTAAAGTCTACGAATTCAGAGCTGAAGAATTCTTTTCTTTATTAAATTCTTCGACCATCGAGTTAAAATAGCCTTTATTTTTGCTGATTTTCACGCGGTTCACCACATAAGCAACAGCTTCTGGCTGTAACCTTTCCATGGTGTTCAGCAAACGCCCGACCTCGCCAGGCATCACCCTACCCGCCTCAGCCACAACAATAACAGCATCTGCTAAGGTACATAGGTATTCACTGTCTGAAGACATGAGAATGGGCGGTAAATCCATTAGAACAAAGTCATATTCGTTATGCTTTAGACTATGGACAAAATCTGCAGTGCAGTGAATATAAGGGTGTTCAGAAGGAGTGCCAAGGTTTATGCGAGCAGGGAGATCAGCCGTTTTTCCTTCTATAACACTCTCCCATCTTTCTTGACCTGAGAGAAAATCATTCAAGCCCTTTTGATTATCAGAATCAGGAAAAGACGGTTTTAATGCATTTGTTTCTACAGCTAATGCACTATAACCCAAATCTTCCAGCTGCCTTGCTAAAGCGAGTACTAATGTTGTACTTCCAGCACAAGGTTTTATGGAAGTAACACTGATTAATCGGTGTTCTTGAGACTTCTTTTCTTGAATCAGGCTAAGAGCCAAACGACGGATTTGATTGATATAAAAATCCTCTAAATAGTGTTCTTTGTTTTCCACAAGCCAACCCAAAGATGGATAACCAAACGCCTCTTCTATTTCAGCTGGAGTGCTCATTAAGGGATTAAAAAAGTCAATTGCTAGAGGTAAGAGAAAGGCCAGAAAGAAACCTATGGCAAAAAGAGCCCCACTAATTTTGAGATTCTTTTCATTGATAGAAAATTCAGGAGTTCGAGCCATAGAAAACACACTGACAAAACCAGGCGCGTTCTCTTCTGTACGAAAAAAGTCAAGCCTTTCTTCAATTTTCTGAATACGACTTCTGTATAGAGACATTTTACTACGAATTGATACCAGCGAGTTGTACACCAATGAGTAACTCGATGTACTTTCTTTAACGCGCTGCAAGTTCTGCTCAGCAGTAAGTTCTTCTGCTTTCGCCTTAGCGAACTCTTTAGAAAGTACGGCTTCACTCAATGAGATTCTATCGTCATTAAATTTTTTAAGCTTCTCTTTAACTTGTTCCCTGAGCTCAGCTTTGGCAAGTTCAAAGGATTTTTCTATTTCAGCAATTGTTTTCCTACTAGATGATCTCCCTGGATGAGCAGAATTAGTGCCAACAGTTTGAGCAATCAAAGCAACTTTCTGCTGATTAAGGACTTCACGTAAACTCAATAAATAAGAATCAGCCTCCAACTGCTCTTCCACAAGTAAATCTATACGGTTAGCAAACTCCTGCCGGGCATTCTCAGAAAAGTTCTTTAATTTCATTTCACTTTCTTCTCTTTCTTTTTTTGCCAAAGCTAAGCCTTCAGAAAGCTTCATGATTTTGTCTTCAAGAGTCGAATTAGCTGAATCTAAAAATGAAACCACTCCAGACTTATCCATAAGTTCCGTTTGCCTACGCAAAAGATCTTGCATTTCAGATTGAAGTTCTGTTCTCCGCTTCATCAGATTCAGAACTCTTTGTTCTTTATTGACAAATTTTTCTTGATCCACCTTTTCCAAATAGGCTTTCACAACGGCATTCACACGCTCAGACAAGCCTTCGACATTTTTCCCGGATAAGGAAATTACGATTTTATAAGTTTGAGATATGGGGGTCACCACTAGCTGATCACTAAGCTTCTGCACTTCCTCATAACCTACTTTTTCTAAGGCTTTTGAGTCAAGGATACTAATGGCTTTTTGCTGCACATCGTAACTCTTTATATTGTAAATCTGGTTATTAACGAAATTGCTATAATCGGGAATATTGAGTTCTTTATTATCGCCAAGATTAGATACGTAAGTAGGATAAACTTCCAGAATAGCCTGAGCCCGGTAATTAGGACCAATAATAAAAAAAGTAGCGGTGGCCAATAAAGCAAAGACCACCAGCATGATCATAATCATTTTCTTATGAGCAAGTATACTGCCCAAAGGTTTGATATGAACTTTCTTTTTAGCGGCCAAAACTATAAGGGTTATTACTTGAACTTGGTATACTGGACCTTCCTGTACTGAAAAAGTACCAGCTGAAAGGATTAATATTATTAATCACATAGTTAAAATTAGATAGAAAGTTTGTCTTAACATATAAAATATCCCCCTCTTCCAAGGCCACGTTCCATAAGGATTGATCGCCTTTTAGGTCCCTATTGTTAATTTCAAGCTCTGCATTAATTCGTCTTCGTATTAAAATCATACTTGTTTTTGCAGCATTACGCGTAAAGCCTGAAGCCGCAGAAATAAGATCCATAACATGCATATCCGGTTTAAAAGGCTGGATACCCGGTCGATTCACCTCACCTAAAATAGCTACAGGACGGTTTTTCCAATCTGGTATATAAAGAACATCCCCAGCTTTTAACCTCATATTGGCACTTAAATCCCCTCCGTGGAGAAGTGAATGCATATCTACCCACGCCATGGCGTAATGACCACGGATGATGGCACACTGTGGCAAAGAACTCATGGTCTGATTAGGCCCACCTGCCATGGATATGGCTTCTAAAATCGTTGGCGGCGCATGAAATGGAATCATGCCTGGGTTTTTAATCGACCCCAGAGCATAGAATTTTTGTGAAACGTATCGATTCACTGCTAAAGTGCAAACTAAATCGGGGTAATACTTTTCGTATTTGTCTTTAATCAGCTGAGCAGCTTTTTCGCGACTAAGAGAATTGACATTCACAGAGCCAATTAATGGCAATGTTATCATGCCATCAGGGCCAACAACATGTGGAGCGCTAAGCTCAGGGTGGTTCCAAATTTGCAAAGAGACTTCATCCCCAGCTCCCAGCTGGTAGTTGTTATGAATATTACTCGAAAAAGGGTTATTCTCTGCCCCCCCTCCTATGACCATCAAATTTGCACTCGAGGCGCTTAAAGCAAGAAATTCATCCAATTTCACTTTCCTAGGCACATGGTTTTTTCGTCGTCCTTGACCTTCGTTTCTATCATTGAGTTCTAAGTCACCAACG
>JADGBV010000110.1 GCA_015231345.1 Planctomycetota bacterium | reverse complement strand
TTTTTTCCGACCTCAACAACCTGAACGACCTGTCCATGCAGCGGGATGCCGCCGCCCTTCTGGGTTACACTCAGCAGGAGCTGGAGGTAAACTTCGACGACTACATCGGTCGGCTAGCGGATACCATGGCTCTGGGGCGAGAAGAGATTCTGGCAAAGCTCAGAGAGTGGTACAACGGTTACCGCTTTCATCCCCAGAGCCCCACTGTTTACAACCCGGTTTCGGTAATGAAGTGCCTGGCTCAACAGGAGTTCTGTAACTACTGGTTCGAAACCGGAACCCCCACCTTTCTGGTAGACCTGCTAAAAAAGCAACCCATGGAGCCGGGGGGCGATCTGACTGTCCCCTCCTCCGCCTTTTCCGCCTACGAACCGGACAACCTGAAGGTACTACCCCTGTTGGTGCAGACCGGTTACCTCACCATCACCGGCAGCGGCAGTTTCGGTGGCGATACGGTTTACGATTTGGGCTACCCCAACCGGGAGGTTGATCAGAGTTTCAACAAAATCCTGGCCAAGGGACTGGGGGGGGGTTGACGATCTGGAGCTCAACAACAGCATGGTGGGGGTGGTTAAAACCCTGCGGGAGGGAGATATCGACGCCATGCTCACAAAAATGAGGGTCTTTTTCAAGGGGATTCCCTATGACATCCAACTGGAGCAGGAGAAGTACTACCAGACCATATTTTTCGTGGTGTTCCGCATGTTGGGCACCGAGGTTGAGGCGGAGAGTCGCTCCGCCGACGGCCGGGTGGATGCCATCCTCAAAACGCCAGAGCGCATTGTGCTGCTGGAGTTTAAACTGCACGATACGGCCCAGGCAGCATTGGACCAGATCGATAGCAAGGCGTACGGCTTGCAATACCAGGACGACGGTCGCGAAATCATTCGTGTGGGCGTATCCTTTGCCCTCGACACCCGCAACCTGGGAGAGTGGCTGATCGGGTAAAATGCGGAGCTCTGTTTGTTCGCAATCTTGCCCCGTGCAGCTACCCATATTGAGGTGAATCACGGGATGTTTTTTCCACTCGTAGTCCATTTTCTCGATAGCCAATCCCTCAAACAACTCATGTTTACCCTGGAAATAAAAAGAAGAACAATAAATATATGAGGTCCAGAATGTCAATACGGAGAAAGTTTATAGGCTTACTCGGAGCTGTGGCATTGATATGCGGATCAGTCTACCTCATCGCTCAGTGGAGTAGGGAAGCCGAGCAATAGCAAAAAAGGTGGAATGCTGAAATATCAGGATATGTGATTTGGCAAAGCCCGGAAAATAACGAGGATAGGAATACTTGAAATTGTCAAATGACTGTTTATTTCCTGAAAAAAGAGTTAATATAGTATGTATGACAATAAAAGACAATTCTATGGATGAATATGGTGTTAAGGTTTCCGATGACTACCCAAAAGTCTATATCGAGGCCACTGACAAACCCTTATCTGAGCATGTTTACAGTAGAGGATTTCATTATACCAAATTTAAAGAGATAGCGCGAGGAGGAAAATGTCTTATTCAATCTTGCTATGATATACACCTCAATCGAATTATTGCTCATAAGACCCTTCTTCCGGAATTCTCATCAGACCCTTTAGAACAAAAGCGCTTCTTGCGAGAGGCTAGGGTCACTGCTTCTTTGCAACACCCCAATACCATTCCCATCTACGAAATTAGTCGCGATAGTCGGATGAACTACTATTTTACCATGAAAATGGTCCATGGCTATACATTAGGGTCTATCATCCAAAAACTCAAAGAAAATGATCCCATTTTCAGTGCCAAATATACAATGGATACATTATTGGGAATGGTTGTGCAAATATGTAACTGCCTGAACTATGCACATACCCATGGAGTTGTTCACCGCGATATTAAACCCGAAAATATTCTAACGGGGACTTTTGGTGAAGTGATTGTCTTAGATTGGGGCTTAGCAAAGGTTTGGAATATGCCTCGGGAAGAAGACCCTACCACTGATGCCCCCCCCATATCCGACCTAACTCTCACAGCAGGGGGCAAACTGCAAGCTACACCTCTTTACATGTCTCCTGAGCAAATTAAATTAAATAATGACGTCAATCATGCCTCCGATATTTACAGTCTTGGCACTGTTCTCTATGAAATGTTGACCTGCGAGCCTGTTGTGCAGGGGGATACCATGTATAGTGTTTTACGGGATATTGAAAATGGTAATATTATTCCTCCCCGAGAAAGGGCACCAGATAAAGGCATTTCTGAAGCATTAGAAGAAATTTGCATGAAGTGTTTGGCGACTGAGCCCAAAGACCGCTATTCATCTGCAGCAGAGCTTATAGAGGCTATTAGGGGCTTTAGATTGGATAAAATTCAATTATAAGCTGAGTGCGCTAGGGTATAATGTCGTATAGGCTTTGAGATTCAGATTCTGCTTATATACAGCTTAGTCTATGTTATTAAATATGCCTATAAATAATCAAATGCTAAGGATATTGTTTTTTTAGTTCATTTATTATCATTTAATTGATATAATAATGATATGCTATACGCTTGGGTATTTCGTGAATATTAGAGACTTTATTATGCTATTTAAAAGATCCATTTTATCTTCAGTTGATTACATTCTACTGGCATTGCTTTTAATAAGTCCGCTTGTAGCAGCTGACAAAAAGCCGCCTAATATTCTCCTTGCCATCGGCGATGATATCTCTTGGAAACACTTCGGTTGCTATGGCTCTGATTTTATTAAGACGCCTCATTTTGATGCTTTGGCTAAGCAGGGTGTTAAATTCATGAATGCCTATTGCAGTGCACCAGGGTGTAGTCCTTCCCGCGCTGCACTACTTACAGGTAGGCATATCTGGGAGATTGAAGAGGCTGGAACCCATGCATCGAATTTTCCTGCTCATCTTACAGTTTATACAGAAGAGCTTGAGAAATCCGGTTATTTTACTGGATATACAGGGAAGCCATGGTCCCCAGGTAATTATGCCATAAATGGCAGAAAGCAAAACCCAGCAGGCCCAGCTTATAATAAGCGTAAAGTAAAGCAAGATGAGCTGCCAGGAAAGGGTATGAGTCGGTCCAATTATGCTGCAAATTTTGAGGATTTCATAAAAGCCAATTCAGACAATAAACCATTTTGTTTTTGGTTTGGGGCTCATGAAGCTCACCGGAAATTTGAGTATAAATCAGGTGTAAAAAATGGAAAGAAGCTTAAAGATGCAATAGTACCAGGCTTTTTACCCGATAATGAAGTCATCCGTCATGATATGATGGATTACGCCATAGAAATTGAGTACTTTGACAAGCATTTGGGAGACATGATAAGTTTCCTTAAAGAGATAGGAGAATATGACAATACGGTTATTATTGTCACTGCAGATAACGGAATGGCATTCCCAAGAGCTAAGGCGAATAATTACGAATATGGGGTACGAATGCCTTTAATTATTTCATGGCCACAATCTGTACCTGGTGATCGTACAGTGACTGATTTTGTAAGTTTAATAGATTTAGCGCCTACTTTTATGGAAATTGCTGGAAGCAATGTGCCCGAAATCATGAGTGGCAAGAGCCTTATGCCCCAATTAAAATCTCAAGAAAGTGGATTGCTTGACGCTTCGAGGTCATATGCCCTCACGGGAAGAGAAAGGCATACCCATGCTCGTGAAGAAAATTTTACTTACCCCATCCGTGCCATGCATACAGCTAGGTTTAATTATATTAGAAACCTTAAACCTGAGCGTTCTCCTGTGGGTATTGAATTGAAAGATGTTGATGGTTGTCCTACCCATGAGTATATGACCCAAAATAGGGCTGATCAATTATCGAAAATAGCTTATGGGCAAAGACCAAAGGAAGAGTTATATGATAAAATTAATGACCCATATTGTCTCAATAATTTAGCATCAAATCCAGAATATAGACCTCTAATGGATGACATGTGGAAGCAAATACAGGAAGATCTGAAAGAAGCTGGAGACCCACGATTTTGTGGTTATGGTGATATTTGGGAGAGTTACCCTAGGTATAGTTTTACTCGCAAGTATCCAGGTTTCAATAAAAGTAAATGCTATAACCCAGAATATGTAAAAAGAGCTCTTAAGCAGATGAAAGCTGCTGGGATAAAGAATGATGCTTACGAGAGTAGGGCGAAGAAGTTTTGAATTTGAAAAAACGCGTCACTACTAACTGCTTGATACAAGTCGAGAGGACCTTGGCAACAGGAGTACTTGTAACAAGGTAAATAGTAGGGTTCACTTATTCAAGTTTGAATCAATGAACCCTTCGAAAACCCTAAGCTTATTCAGTTATATCAGGGGCGGTCTCTTTCTCTGAGCTGTTATATTGACTGACATAAGCTCATTGATATTAGCCTTTCCACTGATTTAATACATTCATACACAACTGATTCATCTCCAAAACTCGCTCTTCACTATCTGCTTCATTATAGCAGCGCAGTTCAGGAGCATTACCAGATGGCCTTAGGTGAATGACTTCACTATTAGCAAAAGTAATACGAAGTCCGTCGGTCAAATCAGTGCTTTGAACTTTTCCAGATATACTGCCAAAAGTCTCTTCGATGATTTGTGTGTTTTCTGAATCTTTACCTTGAGTAAAGAGAGCTAATTTTTTCTGACTTTCTTCAGTAGGGTAGTCTTGTAAACGATTACTTGCAGTGAACCTTTGTGGCAGTTCTCCCACAAGGCCAGAAACACTTGTCTGTTTATCTTTGGCAAGAAGAATAATGGCAATATGCAGGATGACAGCGTCACGAGTGGGGAGGGCTTTGAGCACTTTGCCATTATTAGTAAAATCAGTATTCATCAAAAAACCACCATTGGCTTCGTAGCCAATGACCATTTCTCCATCAGCAGCTTGATTCATGGCTGATATGACAAAAGGGGAGCCTATTTGAGTGCGCGAAATATTAGGGAATAGTCCACATTTTTCTAAAGAAGAATTACAGCTAACGGGAGTCGCTACGGTGGTTGCTTTTAAATATTGAGCACATAAAATGCCGGCAACATCGCCACGCAGCCATTTTCCATTTTCATCAGAAATAAGAGGTCGGTCTGAATCGCCATCGGTGGAAAGAATACTGGCGTAACTGTTTTCTTGAGCCCACTGATTCGCTAGACGAGTATCTTCATCCCGAATGGCTTCAGTATCCACAGGGATAAAAGTATCTGAAAAGCCTAATTCCACAAGGTCTGCCCCCATACCTTTATAAATTTTGCTTAGAGTATGACGTCCTACTGCTGAATGTTGGTATAAACCGATTTTGATGCCTTTAAGTGCGTCTGGTCCGAAAAAATCCAGGTAGCGGTTAATGTAATTCTCTTCTATTGCTGGGTCAACCTCAGCCAAGGTATAAGCCTGCTTGAACATTCCATTCTCATCAAATAGTGACTCATCCCAATTGACATCTTGAGCTTTGATACCGAGTTCATCTTTTTTCAAGATCTCACCACTTGCTTTGGTGTATTTGATTCCATTTCTGTCATCTGGGATATGGGATCCTGTTACCATAACAGTGGGGATTTGGTTCGTGATGCCATGTAAAGCAACAGCAGGGGAGGGCACTTTGCCACCATTAATGGGCTCGTAGCCTTTATCGGCAATGGCTTTTGCTGATGCTGCCATAATTCGATCGGTTGAAGGCCTAAGGTCTCCAGCAAGAGCCATCTGAGACCCTGGGTTTATTTCATTATTGGCTTCTAAGTGTTGGAGGAAAGCTGTCGTATAAGCATAGCTAATTTGATCCGTAATTTCACTTGCAAGTCCTCTTGCGCCACTTGTTCCGAATTTAACTCCGGATTTTATCATTAAATCTTCTACTAGCATTATTATTTAAATAACTGTTAAGCTTTTGAAAACCTCATTATGAAACCCCTTTAGTTAACTCAAGCGTAAAAAACTTTATTCCTTATTAATCCTTCTTAATTTGTTTTCCTCTGCAGATGAGATCTATAATAAACGTAAACGCCTTATTTATTGGATTAAACCATGTCTGAAATCTTAAAAAAAAGCCTTCTCACGGGCCTCGGTCTTGCTTCATTAACTGCAGAAAAGGTTCAAGGTCTTGCAAAAGAGCTTAAAGAGAAAGGGAAGTTAAACGAAAAAGAAGGTCGTGAATTAGCCGATGATCTACTCAAACAGTCTACAGAGGCTAAAAAAGAGCTCGAAAGCAAAATTGAAGCTGTTGTGGCTAAGACCTTAGGCAAATTGAACCTTGCGCCAAAAGCTGAATTAGATGCACTTAAAGAAGAAATTGAGGCTCTAAAAGAAAAAATTAACGCTGAGTAATAAGTGCTGAAATTCAGCAAGATTGCAGCAATAGGTCGAACATATCGTCATATTAACCGCTACCGTGAAATTTTAGGCCTGCTGATTAAGCATGGCTTAGGTGATGTGCTTGATATGTTAAAGGTTGAGCCTCATATCGTTGCAGGCATCAAAGTTCTGAGGAAAGATTATGAAAGCTCAGAAGAAAGGCTCACTCGCCCTGAAAGAACACGTTTAGCTTTTGAAGAATTAGGCACAACTTTTATTAAATTTGCGCAAGTTATTTCTAGCCACAAGGACTTGCTGCCAGAAGAATATGGGCGTGAGTTTGAGAAACTCCAAGATAATGTTCCTCCTGAAGATTTCGATCAACTAAGAGAAATTATCTATGAAGAAGTAGGGGCCTACCCTGAAGATGTTTTTAAATTTTTTCACAAAGAACCATTAGCTGCAGCTTCTATAGGCCAAGTTCACCGAGCAAAATTGAAAAGTGGTGAAGAAGTTGTTGTGAAGGTACAGAGGCCTCATATACAGAGTAAAATTGAAATAGACCTTGAGATTCTTCACTATTTAGCCCAATTGGCTGAACGTCATATTGAAGATATGAAATTATTGCAGCCGGTGAAAATCATTGAAGAATTGTCTAGAGCCTTGGAGAAAGAACTCGACTTTAGGATTGAAGCGTCTCATAATGAGCTTTTTCGTAAGAAAACAAAGGATGATCAGTCTATTTATGCTCCTCGTCTATACAGAGAGCTTTCTACTCAAAGAATGATGACAACGGAGTTTATTGATGGGGTAAAACCGGTTGATGTAGCACTTTTAAAAGAAAAGGGCTATGATGTTGAGGTCATTGCTGAGAACATGGCATCATCTCTAATGAAACAGGTCTTTGAATATGGTTTTTTTCATGCAGACCCTCACCCTGGCAATTTATTTATTTTAGATGATAATGTCATTTGTTATATTGATTTTGGGCAGTTAGGGCGTATTAGTCAGCGCGAATGTGATGCTTTAGTCGATATGGCTCGTCACACAGTGAACAGGAAAGAGAAGAAGCTTGTTGACGTTCTTATGCAGCTTGTGTCATTTGAGATTCAACCAGACAGAGAAAACTTAGAGCGTGATATCTGTGAATTCTTGGACCATTATTTGGGCCTCACTCTAAAAGAACTTGATTTAACGCATATATTTAAAAGTCTCACTAAAATTCTGACTCAGCATGGTCTTCTGATTAAACCTCATTTTTTTCTCATGTTTAAAACCTTTGGCATGATAGAAGGTTTGTGCCGACAACTGAATCCAAATATTAATTTAGCCGATCACGCTCACCCTTATTTAACTAAAATTTACTTACGCCGTTTTGACCCCAGGCGTTTAAGCGAGAATATGATCGAGTCTGGAATGAATTTCGCCAATTTACTTCATGAGATCCCTCAAGAGTTAAATTCATTACTGCGCTTCATAAAAGAGGGCAAATTCACATTAGACCTAAGGCATATTGATATGCATCCTTTGATTAATGTGATTCAAGCTGCTTTTTTGAAACTTGTTTTGGCGTTGATTTTTAGTGCTGTTTTTGGTGGTTCTTGTCTTCTTGTTTTAGCCGGCAAAGGCCCTTTGCTTTTTGGGGTTTCAGTTTTAGCTTGGCTGGGGTTCTTGTCTTCAGGAGTAATACTCACTCTCATAGCTTATCTAATTGTTATGAGTAAACGTGACAGGTAAGTATTATTTATTGACGGTTTTTTTTCCAGAATATTATGACCTTATATTTAAATTAACTCCAAATTGAGATGAAAGCTTGAAGTTTAAAGATCTTCAAATTACGGGTACGATCAAAATGGAGGGCTTTAGAAGCCTTCACTTTGGTTTTTACGAAGTCACACGGCAAGAAGTCGTTGTTGAAATTTTAGATGAAAGTATTGGGGCACCTCCAGAAGTTGCTCAAGCTTTTATTGAAAAAGCCAAAAAATTATCAGATATTGAACACCACGTCTTTTCGCGCATTTTAACTTATGGCTCTTCTGATAATAAGCATTATATCGCCATTGAAAAAATTAAAGGCTTGCGTTTAGTTGATCTATTTAATGAAAAACGGAAATTTGCCCCTCAGCAAGCCATAGGCCTGATTATTGATTGTGCCGAAGTACTTCACGATGTGCAAGCCAAAGGTTTATTTCATGGAGAACTTCGGCCTTCAAATATTATTGTTGATAAAGATGGCTTTCTTAAAATTCGGAACTTCTTTCAATTTCATAATAACAAACAACACTTACTTTCATTAGTGAGTCGGCGAGCGGAGTATATTTCGCCCGAACACATTAAATTTTCTGATATCGGCACAAAATCCGATATGTACTGTTTAGGGATTTTATTTCACCACCTTCTTTGTGGTCATGTTCCTTTCTCAGGCTCCAACCCTAGCGATATTTGGAGAGCGCATTTAGAGAATGGAGTTCCTACAGTTGGTGATTATGTTCCCCATGGCGCAAGATTTGATTGCTTATTACAACAGATGCTATCAAAAAAACCAGGTGGTCGACCAGAATCTTACCGAGAGTTAATTAAAGAGCTAAAAGAGCTGGAGAAAGTCCTCGTTGTACCCACAAAAGGGCCTTTGTATGAGAGTAAACCCACTGATACGGCTAGGCTTGATATTCAGCGCAAAAAAATGGTTGATTCAAAAAAAGCAAGTTCATCTTCAACTTCCAACCGTCACGCGACATCATCTCGCTCTTCGCAATCTGGTCGCCATTCAGATCGATCATCTCGTCCATCATCACAGTCATCACGTCATTCAGCTTATTCTAGTGGTGGAGGTAAACACAAACGCAAGGGCGCTCCTCCTGAAAAAGTAAATATGACTCTTATCTTAAGTGTGGGGGCCGGGCTTTTAATATTAGGTATTATTATATTTCTGATTGTAAACGGCGTTCCTAATTTATAGAGTTTAGCTGAGTTTTTAAATAAGTGTAAAAAAGCTTACAAAAAAAACACAAAATAATTGCAACCTAATCGACTTTAAAAGTTACTCATTTATACCTTCCAATTCTGAAGATATTCAACATGAGCAGCATTTCCCTTAGTTTGCCTCAAATATTATCAGCACTTTTTCCCGTAGGAAGCGTGGAGAGTAGCCAGCCTGCGAGAAATAAGAAGGAGATTTTGTTCGTTCAGGGCAAAAATGCCAGAAATTTAAACCCTGATAACGAAGACTTAATGGTTCTTCGCTATGATAAGAAACAATTGCGGATACGAGACTTTATGGCTGGAAAATGCCATGTTCAGTTCCAGCGCAAAACGACCTTGTTGAACTCAAAACAAGAACCGGTTAAGGTGAGTCCTAAGCATGTTATGACAATTGATGAAAATCGTGCCGAGATTATTGTAATATTGCCATCTAAAAGACCTGCCTAAGGAATATTGTTCTTTTTGCTTCATATTTAAGAATCAGCCAATTAAATTGAGTTCATTTGGTTGCTTATTGCATTTTTTCTTTATTTTGAGCTGGCTATTAACTTGCTTATAAGAAATAATGCATATTGCGAAAATATTAGACGAAAGTCGACCATGCTTTAGTTTTGAGTTTTTTCCTCCTAAAACTCAGAAAGCTTCTGATAAGCTTTTCGAAGAAATAAAATCTCTCTTTCCGTTAAAACCCGCCTATGTGAGTGTCACTTACGGTGCTGGTGGCTCCACCAGAGACTTAACTCATGATTTAATTGTCAGGCTGCAAAAAGAAAGTGGTTTATCTATTGTAAGTCACCTCACAACCGTAGGTCACAACAAAGATGAG
>JADGBV010000010.1 GCA_015231345.1 Planctomycetota bacterium | reverse complement strand
GAGGACTCAAATGCTCCTTCAATGACTTATGATTCAACCCTAAAGCCTTGGATGCTTTGTTCAGGCCAATAAGTCGGGCGAGACTCACTGCTTCCTCCCACAATTCTTCAGGAATGGGGCTTTTTCCTTTTCTCTGGGAACGCCACAACTTAAAATATTCAACAGCTTGAGTGATATGGGATTCGATTTCGGTATTCATAGATTTCCTTTCTAGATGAAGAAAGGAGTCTACCGAGATCAAATTTCAGTTAAGCACGCTTATCGGAAGGACACGATTATGTTCTTAGAGGCACGTTTTGATGGGGTCAAAAGGGGCTTCTAAGGACGATATATCGCTACTTATTAACATTAAATAATTTTTTTCAGTTACTTGTTTTTGTCCGACCCCGGGTTCGTCCGTCCCGGGTTCGTCCGGGTTCCCGGGTTCCCACCCCGGGTTCCGGGTCAAAGCGTAAGATATCGATTCTTTTTGCGGTTAAAGGCGCTTATTTCAATTGGTTATTTTTGTCCGACCCCGGGTGTCCGGACTTGTCAATGGCCGAGGGTTTCATTTCTATATATTGAACAAACGACTTAGCTAAATCATAAAATTTTCTACGGTAATCAGCAAGAGCAGTATCATCTTTAGCAAAATTCGGATGTGAAAGTGATGACAATACCCTTGACATGTCTGATAAACACAACTCCAGAACATCTAAGCCCTTACTATTTACAAGTATAAAATTATAATCATATATTTTTCTAGCATCTGGTTCTCGAGACACGTCAAAAGTAATATATTTTCGAGAAAAGGTTGCTTTATGCTGATCATTCACAATTAATTTCAATATCGAAGTGTGTTTCAGTAATTCAACAGTCTTGACTATAATACTATCGCTTGCAGTTCCTTCATTTAAAATTGACAGCAATAGGTCTTCACCATAAAGTAAACTTTCAATATTTTTATTTTCTCCTGCATACATGTAAGATCGACATCCAACCATAAATTTTACTTCGGGATACTTATCAATATACTTCTGTAAATATACCTTCCAATTAATACTTTTGTCTAACATAGCTGAACTTACAAAACCATCTAAGACTTGCAGGTCTATAGAACCTGTGTGATTATCATTAAATAATTCTTCATATTTAGTTCGAGCCACCGTAAAGTTTTTTATGCCATTTAAATATATATTTGCAATATTCTTTTTAGATATCCACACACTTTTCTTATCATCAGGATAATTATCCTTAACTTTAAGGTATAATTCAAGAGCACCTTGATAATCTTTCTTTGACATGTATAGTTTATTTCCCTGATGCAGAAAACGTAAAGCATCAATATTTTGTGTGGAGTGTAGGTTTGCTGAAAAAGCAAATAATATTAACACATACTTGAATAATTTCATTTTAATTTACTCCTAGTTATCTTCAGGTGGATATGAAGAGCAGTCTTTTCTCGATGAACATGCTTGTGACCCAGGGGCTCCAGCAAACTCATAATCAGTGGTCGTTATGGATCCTCCATCTTGAGAAGTACCATCAGCACTCCATAGTTTGATATCTGCTGAGCCCCTCAGCTCTTCAACAATTAGCCAAAACCCATACCAATTCCCTGGTGAAACATTGTTAACCGTCGCTGACCTCGAATTAGTTGTGCTAAGCTGCCTGGCAGTACCTGGCTTAAAATTTAAACACGCACTAACAATTGCTGCATTTACAGTAACTGAACCTGAGTCAATAGTAAAATTTGTTGTCTTAGATGGACTTGTCGTAAATGTAAAAGTCAAATTAGTCGCACTATCACCTGCTGCCCCTAAAGGACCTTTGTATTTCCACCCACTCACATCACGATGATATGTGGGATTTACTTCATTAATTAACTCCTTTGGTCGATGAACAATAACATCAATTTCGTCATCATCAGAACTTCCCTCTCCATTATCACAGTTCATCATACAAGATACGCTACTATTACCTACACCGTCTGGCACAGCTCCAAAATTAATTCTCCAATTATAAGTAGTGCTAAAATTTGAATTGGACTTATTTTCAATAGTTCCATCCGCTTTGCCGTAAGATGCACTCCAAGTTCTCCAATCCAAAGATGATAATCCCGAAACATCACATTCATAATTATAACCATTATTTTCAAGTACGTCAGATTGAACTGTCCAATCTGAATTTACATGCAATCTTTTTGTAGTTACAATGCATTCCTTCACGTAAACAATTGAAGACTCCTTCCAAGTATCCCCACTACCATTTCTAGCTTTATACTTATACTTCCCTACCTCCTCCGATCCCGCAAGCGTTACAGTTTCTCCCCCACTAACGCTTTCCCAATCACCATCATTAAACTGCAGCTCCCATTCAATACTTGACATTTCTTCGCCAGTGGGGTTCGGCTTAGCAGTTATTGTAATGGTATCATCAGAATCTTTTAATATTTCATTTTTATCCTCAGAAACTGACCCCACCTCCACAACGGTAATATTTGCAGTACTTTTATCATCTTTAAGTTTTGGTCTAGAAGCCTTGCAAGTTCGTGTCATACGGTACACACCAGGAACTCGGATATCTGCACCCCCTGTATCCAGCGTCATAGTGTGGCTGTTTATTTTAGAACAATCACTACATTTATCTTTGCCACTTTTCAATTTAAGATATTTTTTCCAATCTGTGACTGCTTTCTTACGAACACAAATAATGTCATCACTTAATGAAGTACATGAAGAATCCTTTTCCCAATCACATTTATCTGTTGGTTTATTACTAGCACTAAAAGCATCACTACTTATGCTTAAAGAAATAACTCCCAATATAAAAAACAATTTTAGTCTATGAATTTTCATTTTAACTCCTTCATCTTATTATCAATCATTTCACTTATCAATGAGATCTTTTTCCAATTTTATTAAGTGCCAATTCAATGGCTGGCTTGAGATATTCGCCTTCTTCGTCCGAATGTAGATTATTGAGCACATTGATATGACTCTCATCCCCTAGCTCCCCCAAGCTATAAATCGCAGCTGCTTTCAATGAACTATGCTCACCATTTACAGCTTCTTCCTCCAGTATATCAACTGCACCTCTAAGACCCAAAGGGCCACTTAAACTCAGTGCTGTCACATAACTTGTTCTGTGAACATTATCACTTGTTAGAATATTTTCTGCTTTCTCTTTCACTATTTCCATATCAACGGCACCTTCATTCTCTTTTTCGATCTTTGTTAAGCCCAATAGGGCAGTTCCGGAAACATCAGTGCCGTGATCTTCAGTTGCTATCATGAGGAAGTCCACAAGTTTACTCTGCGCTGAATGACTTAATTCGGAATAAGAGGATGCCAGATGTTGCGTCATATAACCTCTCAATTCGCCATCTAAGTCTTTCGCTTTAACCATTTCCTTCATGCTTTCTACATGCAGTTCTAGATTTTCACTTTGACGGTCTAAAACGATTAACGCTTCATCTTTAATATGTAGACTTAAAGATGTATCCTTCGCATTGACAATATAAGCATACAATGATTCTCTACTTTTCAGGGGTAAATTATCACCTAGAGAGTGAACAAGAGTTAATTTCTCATCATAAGATATACTCTCATCCATTAACGCCTCAAGTTCTACTGGTATCGCATGTAGCTGAGTTTTTTTCAAGCCCTCGACTCTGAGGTTTGTTTCTTTCCAAGACTTTGGTGCTTTAGCTTTAGGTAATATGGCTTGCTTGTGGACCATGGATAATTTATCGCTTTTATTGTGGCTGCTTGCATATTTCGTTGACTCCTTTGAGAGTTTAAGCTTACCTGATTTAATTATCCCTAACTCATTTTTTGCTGATTCACTCGAGCTTTCTAAGCTCACATTTTTGCTAGATATTTTTTTATCCCGTGATTTACTATAAGAAGACTGATCTTCATTAGTATCCAAAGATTGATCATCTTCAAAATCTTTCTGCCCCATGTTCAGCCACCAAACTGCAGAGATTCCCACAGCAAGAGTAAATAATATAAATACTTTTAATTTCATTATTTTTTTCATATACGATTTATCTCGTCTTCTGTGAAGACTTAATAAGCGCTCCCAAATATCACACCATCTTGGAGAACATGCAAACTATGACACGCTGCGCTCTTTACACATTCCGGAGATCTCAGCATACGAATCATCTTTTCCCCAAGTTCATTGAATTCTGGAGCTAAGTACTCACACTGAGTCGCCCCTGTTTCCAGAACCACTCCAGATAATGATATGTCAATCATAGCACTAACATTAGGGTATACAGGACTCATTGCTATAACTAATCTGATAACATCTGTGCCATCAGCTAATTCATCTTCTACATAATACCAAGTTTTGCCAGCGCCGTAAACATTGAAACCTCCTAGAGTGACGACATCTAATACGGGACCTTTTTTCCCAAGACGAGCTACGACATATCGCTCAAGATTATCGTCTATCGTGAATAAGTAGTCATAGCCTGGCCCCAATTTGTATTTCTTGAAATCTACTAATCGAGAATCAGCACTTATATGAACATCTTTAGAAAGACCATTTAGCTTCAAGCCTCTTTCCCGACCTTTAATTCCGACAATAGGAATTTCGCTATCAGCGAGATTAACTCCAACTGCCTTCACGATTACTTGCTTCGTCACCACATCACCATATTCACTTTCGGCTTCAATATAGATATTGTGAAGGCCAGCTTGGGAAAAACAATATTCAAGCTTTTCTCCAGATTGAACAAGCATTTGTGTTTCATTTATATTTACAAGAACAGATTGAGATATGCTATTGACAGGAAAAGGGTTAAGCAGCAATGAATCACCTGTTCGGACTATCACTTGTTCTTCGATGTCAAAAAGATCTGTGCTTTCCCATATAATTGACGATTGAATCTTTTTTGCTCCATTTTGAAATTCCGCTTCAACTATTGTTGGTGTACTGGAATTTAATTTAACATCTGAATACCATGAATTTCTGGTGAGGATTTTAGCATTAGCCCCATTCACCTTTACCATATTTGGGAAAAGAGCGATTCCTTCCAAACACATGGGGGAAGTGAGACTTGAGAAAGTACTTGTTAAAGCCGTATTCTGCTCCAGGCGATCCTCAAGCCAATCTGCTATTCCATCAGAATTTGAATCGTTTGAGGGAAAACGATACAAATCAATATTTGTTATATTGAGTTTTTGTTCTGTCGTGCCATTATCCCATTTAATTTTTAAATCGTGAGATCCTGATGGGAGGTAGGGAAGCATATAAGATGCTGTATCCACATCTCTTTCTGAAATGATAATATTTTTGCTAACGAAAACATCATCTACATACACGAGAATATTTAGTTCCTGAATTTTGTCTCCCCATATATTATTGCCGCTAATCTTTAGGCAGTATGCATCACCCTCCATGAGATTAATTTTATATGTTAACGATCCGGTATTATAATCGCTGGTCAACCCATCTTTAGTCATGGACCACTGCCCTACACTTGAATCTGAATCTGAAATATCAATACTTTCCATCAATAAAGGCTCACCATATTGGTCGGCTGTGGCATCAGACGAGAATGAATTGATTTCACTATAATCGTCAAAACCATCGCCATCAGTGTCACTATTCCAGGCATCAGTCCCATACTCGACAATCTCATCATAATCATTAACACCATCGCCATCGCTATCTGCTTTGGATGAATTAGTGAAGTAGACCTCATTCTCGTCCATATCAGTCAAGCCATCACCATCACTATCGAGACCCTTTCTCCAATTTTCAAGTTCTGCTAGCGAATAAAAAAGATTGTTCTGATCTAAATATCGACGGCTCATCGTTGAAGCTTCCCATTCAAGGTTTAATTTCATGCCTTTTTTCCAATCATAAAAATCTAATCGGATAGGGTGACAGCCTTTTTCAAGCATTAATATTTTGCTTCCTGTCGTTTTATCTAATTTGACCTTACATACCATTGAGTTATCTATACTTAATCTAGCAATCCCAGTCATTTTAGTTGATATATGGAATTTATATTCATTGCTTTCAGGGATATAAATATAGCCATCAAACCTGCAGCCAGTTCTAGAATTTCTTCCGCTTGAGGCAAATTCTTCCGATCCTTTATGGTTATACGATATTAAATTTTCTTTGCTTAATGCATAGTATGGAAGTTGACTGAAATCAGGCAATTCCATATAGGGATATTGGAAATTAACTCCTGGCTTGGAATGCTTATAGTAACGTGCTACTATCCCTCCTACTAATTCGGATGGTGCGCTTTCATCCTTGATAAATTCGACTTTGGTCGCTCCACTGGACTTATTTTCCCAGAATGTTCTCGCCTTGATATTGGCTGACTCATCCACTTTGAATGTGTTGTCTACAAGGGCCCCTTCAGATCGGGTTGGAGTTGACCCGTTTGTCGTATAGTATATGGAGTCTTCTTCATATTCTTTATCCACCGTAAACTCAACGGTATCATTACTAATGACAAGAGGGCTAGGTGTAACTTTTGGACGTTTTACACCATTATTTACAGCGAGTATAGCACAATTTTCTGCCTTATGGGATCTTTCACTATCGAATATTTGATTCTCATCATAGGCCACAGGAATAAATCCTTTGGTAAAAGTAGCATTTTCAGAATACAGAACAGCCCAACTACCATCGTAACCTTGCATTCCCGATTGGGATGCTGATACTGTATAAAATGGAGAATCGACTTCCAGTTGATAGCCAATAGTGTTATCCGGACGACCAAATGAATTCTGGATTTTGCTGCCAATACTTGCCATAATCATTTTTTTATTTAGCCTCCAGTAGCCCTGCTCTATGACCACATAACCAATACTCTCGGCAGCCTCTACTGCAATAGGGTTTTCACCCGATTGCTTGCCTATTTTTAGGTTATTTGCATCAGGTGGAACTTTGGCATTTAACCCACAACTCCAAAACACAGAAGCGACTGGATCGTTAGAAGTCATGACCGTGCCTAAAACAACAGGGCTGGTATAATTATTGCAATATATTTGCTCTTCACCAATCCAATTGCTTTTGGTAGAAGTCACTGCTGATTCGAATTTGTAGGCTTCCATATTAACCCCATGTTCGGGATTATCTTGACTGTACACTCCTTCTTCTATCACAAAATAGGTAGCTGATATTAGGGGAGAGGGATAATGATTATCCTGCTGCTCAGCCCGTATTTCAAATGAATTATTATCACAGTTATTCAGTCTTAATATAACAGGTGGACTTAATTTGGTATAAACCGGAGTGATAATAACAACTGGGCTTTCATATTGCTTTTCGAGCACAATCATTTTCCAACTCGAATCGATATTTTCGACTTTTCCATACTCATATTTTATATCAGCACTTAATGGGATCATGCACATATACAATAGAGCAATTATCAGAGTAACGGATCCTAAGGCAAGTTGGTTTTTCATATAATCTCCTTTTCTTTTTTTGAGGGAACTGCCCCTCATGATTTTTTGTATATACAATTAATGGTATATGTTAATTATCATCGTCAAGTCAGCATACTTGTTTTTTTAAAAAATATCTTGTTTGAGTACAATCCTCTATCTCATTGTGTACTTTTGCTATGGATATGCAACTCTGAGATCACCTTGTATACAGACAAATTCACTAATAATATTGACTGCTGATACTGAGACGACACTCCTACAAACTATCTGCACACAAGAACAAGAGTATTGACTATTACATTAATAGATGGTTTATGGAACTTGTATACTGACAATTACTTAGTTGCAGCTCACCCCTTACCTTTCTTTTTATTTCGTCCCTTCTTGCCTTTATTTAAAGCTTTCTTATTCTTACTACTACTGGCGACTTTTGAGCTTTTATTATCTTGTTTAAGTGGAAGGTCAGGTCGTGCAGCTCTCCACTTTGCATAAAGATCAAGAAGATGCTTGCACTTTTCAGGCATTTTCTTAGCTAAGTCGTTGAGTTCAGTCACGTCTTTTTCCAGATTATATAACTCCCAGCCTCCACCTTCAGGTTTGACCAGCTTCCAGTCACCTTGTCGAATCATGCGTTTACTCTCTGTCCAGCCAGAAATAATCATGTCAGGTACAGGGCGACTTTTACCCTGAAACAATGGCAACATGCTTGTACCATCAAGCAGGGGAGTGGGTTTGCCGTCTACAACTTCAGGATACGTTCCGCCAGCCATATCTAGGAAAGTGGGCATAAAATCAACTACGTGGGTTATATCGCGGCAGATACTTTTAGGATTTATTACATCTGGCCAATGAGCGATCAAATGTGTTTTAGATCCACCTTCGTGTCCGTATTGCTTGAAATAGCGGAAGGGGGTATTGCCCACATTAGCCCATGCGCTAGAAAGAGTTCTGAAGGATTTTGGATCGCCCGGTGGCAGTGAGTTTCTATTCTTATCGTAGGCGCATGAGCCGTTATCAGACAGGAACATAATTAGGGTATTGTCTAATTCATTCATCTCTTCGAGCTTGGTGATGAGTCGGCCTATATTGCGATCTAGGCAGTGAACCATTGCTGCAAAGACAGCCATTTCTAAGTCCAAGTCATCTTGTTCTTTAGCAGTTAATTCACTCCAAGGCTTATAAGGAATTGCTTTTTTACTCAGGCCCATGGCTGGACTAAGCTGGACATGAGAATCGAAGAGACCAAGCTCCTTCTGACGAGCAAAGCGTTCTGCTCGCAATACATCCCAGCCTCTCTTATACCTGCCCCGGAATTTAGCTATATCTTCCAGCAAAGCCTGGAGAGGGTAATGAGCTGACTCATAGGGTATGTATAGGAAGAATGGATCGTCTTCATTTTTAGTCTCATCTAGAAATCGGATGGCATAATCTGTGATTGCATTTGTCTTATAATAGGGTTTAGATGTGGTCTCTATTTCCTCAAAACTAAGCTTTTTTTCATTGAGATAAAACTTGACCGGATTGTATTCGAAATAGTTACCTGCACCGGCATAGTGTGCAAATGACTTTTGAAAGCTGAGCATTGCAGTGCAACTATCTGGGACCCAGGTATCAAAATGTTCCTTGCCTGAATATAATGTACGATACCCAGATTTACCCATAAGAGTCCCTAAAGACTGAGCTCGTTTATTACCTATAAATAAGCCAGTGAGCATGGACGAGCGTGTGGGATTGCATTTAGCCATATTATAGCCATTGGTGAATCGCATCCCTTGCATAGCCAAGCGGTCAAGATTTGGTGTTTCAATTTCTCCCCCAAATACTCCTAGGTCGGAGAAGCCAATATCATCTCCCATTATAAGCACTATATTGGCTCTTTTTTTGGATTCAGTCCCATTACTAGCACATGCAAAACAGCTTGCCATCACCATTATAGCTGTACAGATAAGGGTTCTTTTATTAATCATCATCAACCTTAAACTCCAGAGATTTTATTTCTTTTTTTTCTTACGCTTTTTAGGATTCTTCTCTGTCTTATCACTGGAGCGCAGCTTCTCTTTAAAGGGCAACTGGCCCTTAATTAGATAACTCTGCATTTTCCCAGGCATTTTCTCTTGTCTTGGCATTGATTTTAGTACATCAGCAAAAGGTTTTCCATCATCTCCCATCCAGTCGATTACATTTAGGATTTTTAGCATGGCGTAAGATTCATTATTAAGCATAGCGCTGATGGCGTCATAGGCCTTCTGCGATTTATCTATTTTAATTAATGCCCATGCTGCCATTAAACGCACATTATGACTATCATCAGAGAGGGCCTTCTCTAATTTACCACGCACTTCTTTTGCTCTTTGACCCAACATCATCAGGCCTACAGATCCCCAATAACGAACGGCGACATCTTTATCATCGAGATAACTGGAAAGTTCACCTACATGGCTCTCATCATCCTGCAAAGCTAAATCAGCTATTTGCTGATACTTCTCAATATCATACATATCTTTTCTGCGGATGACGTCATAGACTGTTATTGATTTTGCCGCTGCCATCTTTTCCAGTTCAGATTCAGGCAAAAAGGCGACATCATACAAGCGTCGCTGTTCCTTACTCAGCTGAGCCTTCATTTTCAATACTCGTTCTTTAAATTCAGGATTATCAACAAGGTTTGTTAGACAATAAGGATCCCTCTGAGTGTCATACAATTCGTGTTTTGGACGTAAGTCAAAATATCGACTTTGAACTTCGTTTGCTTTACCAGCGTTATAATGTTCCTCCCAAAAACGCTGCATAGGAACCTTCCATTGGTATTCAGCATATTGACTGCGTGGCACATAGGGGATATAATTTTTGATGTAGAGAAAGCGTTTATCTCTGATTGATCGAGCATTTTCTATACGAGCATCATTTCTGCCCCGAAAACTCACGTGATACTCGCGTTCTTCATCAGCCTGCTTTCCTAAAAAAACATCACCATGGTAGTGTGAAGGGATTTTCCCTCCAGCTAAGGATATCCAGGTCGGCGGCATATCAATAAAACTTACCAATCGGTCAACAGTTGTGCCAGGCTTATCCTTAGGCCACAAATGCTTAAACTTTTTAGGAATGTATACAATGAGCGGGCAATGAGTGCCACTGTTAAACAGAAATCTCTTGCCTCTGGATAGTGGGCCACCATGGTCTGAATTATGAACTATAATTGTATTTTCAGCCAAACCCGCTTTTTCCAAAGCAGCTATGGTTTCACCAACTTTTTCATCCATATTGGTGATTGATTCATAGTAATAGGCATAATTTGCACGTATCCCTTCAATATCGGGGTGATAGGGTGGCAGTTTCACATTTGCAGGATCGTGTGTCGAATATTTGATGCTCATAGCCTTGCTTTCATGCGACTCATTCAAATTCAGTACTTGAAAAAAGGGTTGATTTTCCTTGAGATTATCCCAAACGAGCTTCTTCTTGCCACCTTCCCCCCAAGTATTTTTATCGTAGTTCTCGATGTTATAATCCATTTTGCCTTTGTTTGCTGTATAATACCCAGCATCTTGTAGAACTCGCGGATACAGGGTGAGCGACTCCGGCACGACTTTCTTTGACCGATGCTGCAACAGCCCTGTTGACATCGACATCATACCAAGTATCCACGTACTTCTTGACGCAGAGCATACGGCTCCATTTGAATACGCATGGGTATAGCGAAAACCTTTCTTGGCTAATTTGTCAATATTAGGCGTTACGGCATGTTCATTACCATAGCAACCTAAATAGGTTATGTTATTATCCTCACATGTTAACCATAGGATATTAGGTTTATCTTTTGCCTTTATTGGCAACACCAATGTTGCGACCATGAGTACTACAGCTAATTTCATACACTTCTCCTTATTTCTTAATCTTACTAATCTTATTAAAATATCCAGTATGAGCAAAAAGGACCCCTATTTATATTTGACTGTACTCTAGAGAACCAATTAAGCGCTAGCCTTAGCTTCATTCATTTAGACCTAATTATCAGCAACTTATAGCGAATAAAGACTCTCTCTTTAAAAAATCACTATTTGAATACCATATATGGTTTACCTTTTAAGTCAAGTCATTACATATTAAAAAGAATACATTTTTCAAAAATAGTGAGGAACCTGATTATTTCTACCAGTCAACTCGTTTTACCTTTAATCGATAATGCCTTTTCCTAAATAAACTTGACCAGCTTCAGCAATGGATGTGGGAGCCATGTGGCCATCTACAAATAATATATTCATTTCAAATTCATGCCTTTCCCAGTCATACCTATTCTTTTGATTGCCCCTTCTATAGTAAAGAGCCTCCAATGTTCTGTACCCAGTCAGACAAGTCCACCCTTCTGTTCCACCTGCTCCTTGAAGATCTGCAATATGCATAGTTTTATCTGGATAAGAGACCTTATTGATGTCACCATTCGCCTTTATACTTCTAGGCCCCTCAATACCTACTACTCCCGTATTGGTGCCATAATGACTCCACGCTTTTGATATCACATTTTGCTCACCACCCCCAATTAAGGTGCTGAGCTGCTGGGTATCTTTTGCAGGACACTGGAAAAGCCTTAGATTATTAATATTCTTCAAATCATTCCGATGCTCTGCATTCGATGAGAAATTCATATCTGAATTAATATAATAGCTAAATGCACTCACAAAATGCAACAGACGGCCTTCGATTTGCATTCCATAGATATCATTACCTCTACGGGCTTCTGGGAAATTTGGTATGCTACCACCAAGTGGTAAATGATCGCTATAATCATTAATATGCAAGCTCCCAGCATTGGCTATTGTCCCTAAATTTGCACCACAGGCAACCAGCCGTGTTCTAGATAAAACACCACTCAAAACTGGCTGAAGAAGACTAAATAGGACCGCTAGAATGGCAGTTACCACAATCAGCTCCACCAAACTAAAGTTTTGCCAAATCAAGTTTTTATTAATGCGATGACTCAATATCTTGCCTTTAATCCTTGATTATATGATTCCCTCAATGAGATTATATGCTAGATTCGAACCCTGTCAATACATATGCTATATTTGGTATATTATTTATTGGGATATTATTTCATGTATGCAGGCATATTCAAACAAAGCATTCAACATTTCATGCCATAATCCTGCTTGTCCATATTCACTTCTGGAAGGCTGAATAGTCCTTCTAAACTAAACTGATCTTATTCGACATTTTATTCCCATGAAACGATTGATTATTATATTATTGCTTTTATGCCCTTTTATGCCTGCTGCTGAGGAGAAATCACCCAGCGAAGTGCTAGAACTTTTGCACGAAAGCTATTACGATTATGACAAATTTGGGCTCAATAGAGCCGCCTGCTACGTTTATAGCCGTGAGTTCTTATCTTTTGTCGACCCAAAAGTAAGTAAATTCTTGAGACGCGCCAAATATGAAGCCGTTATAAAACCTGGTGAGCCCATCACAGTTCAAGCCCTCAAGATTCCAGTGGAATATAATGAAGAAGGCAAAGAAGGTCTGAAGGGGTATGCTAAAGCCATCGAAGATTGGCTCAATGAAGTACATGGTCATGTTGATAACGTCAGGAAGGCTATGTCTCCCGATGGCTTCCTTAAAGACGTTCCTTTTCAATGGAAAGAGGGCAAAGAAGGACGCGTGATGTTTTTCGGAGAAAAACCACTTTTTGGCAATCTTGATGTCGTAAAATCCGACAAAGAGCCTCAAAAGGAATCATTTGAAATCCACCTTACCCGATCCGGGCAACTTGATCGTTTTATTGCCAGAAAAGCTGATCACACCGAAGATATGGACTTCAAAGTCAAAAAAATTAGCAAAAGTTGGTTACTAGAAGAGATTGATGTGACCAAAACAGACCTACAAGGGAGAGTTCTGGAGCGAAATGAAGTTAAATTTTCCTATGCCAGCAAAAATAAAATTTATTTGATTAAAAAAATAATGATGCGTATTTTAGATGCCAAAGGTCGCATCACTAAGCGTAGAGACCGACCCAACCCCGTCTCACTTGATTTCACCAACTATATCGTCGAGGTTCGCTAACTTATCTTAGCCTTAAGCATTATATTTCAGATATTTTCCAAACTTTACGAAATATAGGCTTAACGAATTCCTTCGCCTTAGCCCTAGGCCATTTGTAGGGATATTTCCTTACTGATCACCTTGGCTGCAGCCATAACTTTCTGAGCATAACCCTTAAGCTTCTCTTGGTTATGACGAAAACTTGGATACTGAACAACTAAAGAAGCCACAACTTCCTTGCCAAAGTAAACCGGTGCGGCTACCCCATAGACTTGAGTATTATATTCTCCGGCATTTATAGCCCAGCCCTGGTCTTTAACAGTCTCAAGCTCCTTGAGGAGTTTCCTTTGCGATGTCACGCTACTTTTAGTTAATTTAGGAAACTCGCACTGACGTAGGTAGTTATTGAGCTTTTTCTCGGTCTGAAAAGCAAGGATGGATTTTCCTGCAGCCGTCACATGAGGGATAAATAAGTCCTCTGGACGGTTAATAATTCGAATGGGCTGAGTTGAAGAAATTTCCTGAATAACACTTAAATGGTGCCGACTTAGTATGGAAAGCAATACATTTTCGTTGTAGATTTTACTAAGCTCTTTCATTTCACTTAGAGCAGCTATTTTTATTTGCTCATAAATATCTACATTCGCCAGTTGAGCAAGTTCGCGCAATTTGCCTGTAACACAATACTGACCATTTTCATGATTTTTAATGATATAACCGCCATGCAGTAAAGTATTCAAGAAAAGCGAAGTGTTTGAACTCGGCAAATCCATCTGTTTGGCTATTTCACTAAGTTTCACACCTTTTTTTTGTGTAGCTATGATTTCTAAAATCGTTAAGCCTTTTTGGAGCGAAGTGTTAAAACGCATAAAAAAAATACCTTGTTCAGCACGGAAGACGAGCGGAACAAGGTAATGTGGATCTCTCTTTTACCAGACCTTAGCGGTCGACACGGGCTCCAGAGCCCTGCATGACTTTTTGGACTTCTTTTAAACTTGCGGTGGTCGTATCGCCTGGGGTTGTCATAGCCATAGCTCCATGAGCCGCACCATAATTTATAATCTCCGCCGGAGCTTTTTCTTCCAAGAATCCATAAATAAGTCCTGAGGCAAAGCTATCACCACCACCCACGCGGTCGTATATTTCCATCTCAGGCCTGAGAAGTGCATCGAAAAACTCTCCTTCATGAAAAAGAACAGCACCCCAGTCATTTTTGGAGGCCGTTTTAGCGTTCCTCAAGGTTGTGGCCACTGCTTGAAAATTAGGAAATTCACTCACAGCCTTGCTGATCATTTTTTTGAAGTTATTAGCGTCAATTTCCGATATCTGCTCATCAAGCCCTTCCACCTCAAAGCCCAAGCAAGCGGTAAAATCTTCTTCATTTCCTATCATTACATCGACATATGGCGCAATAGCTCGGTTGACTTCTTGAGCTTTCTGCTTGCCACCAAAATCTTTCCAAAGTGAGGGGCGATAATTTAGATCATAGGAAACAATGGTACCATGCTCTTTGGCTTTTTTAACTGCTTCCAACACCACATCAGGCGTCGTATGGGATAGAGCTGCAAATATTCCTCCCGTATGAAACCAGCGTACGCCGTCTTCAGCGAATATTTTATGCCAATCGATATCTCCTACCTTGAGCTGAGAAACAGCTGTATGGCCTCGATCGGAACAACCAACTGCAGCGCGCACACCAAACCCTCGTTCAGTGAAGTTAAGGCCATTTCTGACTTCCCTGCCAATTCCATCATAAGGCACCCATTTAACATATTCCATATTCACTCCACCCTGATAGATCAAATCCTCTAAAAGGCGGCCAATGGGATTATCGGCGATTGCAGTTACGATAGCTGCTTCTTGGCGGAAACAGCGCTTGAGACCTCTGGCGACGTTATACTCGCCTCCTCCTTCCCAAGCCCTAAAGTGTCGAGTTGTATGAATTCTTTCCTCGCCAGGGTCAAAGCGGAGCATGACCTCTCCTAATGAAAGGATATCATATTTGCATTCCTTTTTTGATTTTACCGTAATACTCATCCTTTGCTCCTAATTTTGATTCCGTATTTCTTGAATGAGAGTCAAAGTTTCTGAAACTTTCAGCTTTAATTCCTCATATTTTTTACCCTTGATGATTTCCGAAGAAATCAACTTACTGCCCATGCCAGCACAAGTTATTCCAGCCTTTATCCATGGTTCCAGTGAGTCACGCGTCGGAGAAACGCCACCAGTTGGCATAAGAGAAGACCAAGGGCGAGGCGCTAACACCCCTTTGACAAAATTTGGCCCTCCCACTTCGCCACCTGGGAAAAGTTTACAAACCTCTACCCCTAAGGTTTCAGCCTTATGAATTTCAGTTACTGTTCCGCAGCCTGGCATATAGGGTATTTTTCTTTTATTACAGAGAATAGCTGTTTCTTCATCCATACAGGGACTGACCACAAAATTGGCTCCAGCATCTAAAAACATTGCAGCTGTGGGTGAATCCACAATGGAACCAACTCCCAAAATGGCCTGAGGCAAATTTTCGGCACACCAAGCCTCCATTTCTCGGAAAACCTGCAGTGCCCCCGCACCTCTATTAGTGAACTCAACAAGCAATGCCCCACCCTCTACACACGCGCGACTCAGCCCCAGGGCTGTTTCGAAATCTGTATGAAAAAAGAGAGGCACTAAACCAATTTCCTGAGCTTTACTTAAAACATGTAATCTGCGATGACGAGCCATATTATTATTTTATTATTAAGATAGCTTTATTATATTTAATATAATTTAATAGTCAAGTCAAAATCCATATCCGTTTCAAGTCACTTTTTTCTTATTTCCACCCCAAAATAATTATCAATCCATTTCGTTCGACGCATTTACCATGAACACAAAAACCCCTATCTATTCTCAAGAAATCAATTGATTGTTTACGAAAGCAACGAAAATAACCTTGGATTTCAAGGGAAAACGGTTAATGGGCATACAAATGAACAAATTTTTTTTCATCCAATTAAGCTTATTTCTAACCTTATGGTCTCTGACCTGGGCCACTGCCCCCGACACCCCGACCCTCACCTCCATCACTCAGGCCAATACCCTCGATGGCATCACCTACACCACCAGTAGCACTCCTGGCTTTATTTTTAGCTTAAGCGACTCTGACACCGAACCCCTTAAATACAATATCATTCTTGATGATAATGAGGATCTAGCTTCCCCCATTATCAATTATACCAGTTCAGCCTGGCTGGATGCCTATTCCAGTCAAACAGCCACCTCGGGTCTTATTCACCACTGGCGCTTAGATGAAATTTTTAGTGGCCAATCTCCCGATATTGGCAGCGGAAGCGATAATCTCAGTATTACGGGTTCAACTTTAACATCGGGCAAATACGGGCAAACAGCAATTTTAGATGGTGTCGATGACCAACTTGAATCTGTTAGCACTGGAACCCTGGACAATTTAAGCGCATTTAGTGTCGCAGCGTGGATCTACCCCACAGTAACGGCGGGTGATAACCTCGATATTTTCTTTCAGAGCAATCTGGCTCGCGTCTATGTGCAGGAGGATTCTTCTAATTCCTACTTGAAATTTTGGACCAGCAATGGTGGGGATGCTGCCTACCTCCACTCACTTACATATAATGCCTGGAATCACCTGGTAGCCGTTGCTGATGGAACTCAGCAAACCCTCTACCTCAACGGGATTGAAGTTACTAATAAACAAGGCTGGAGTACAGATGGAGCCACAGCAAATTATGGCAGCACAGCCTCTAATTTGAATTTCGGAGACTCTTCTCTTGCCGGATATGCCAAGTTTAGTGGAAATGTTGATGACATACGCGTGTACAACCGAGCCCTCAATCTCACTGAAATACAGGATCTTACAAATAATGTCACCCTAACAGGATCAGGAAATGACACCTTCACCGTTGGCAGTACAACCCCCGAATCTGGCTATAGCGTGGGCAGCAGCTCCACCACCCTCAGTCACGGGCGTATTCATTACAGCATCGAAGCCATAGACTCCTCAGGGAGTAGCACAGCACTTTCGGGAAATTTTGTCGTAGATGATTTCCCCGATATAGCTACATTAACAACCCCAATTGGCAACCCCATCCTGAACACCCCCAATCCTTCTTTCGAGTTTTGGGCCAGCGACCCTGATAATGACGATTTTTATTACGACATTTTTATTACAAGCGATTCATCAGGCAGTGCTTATGATGTCTCATATACTTCCACCATCATCAATAGCACTTCCATGAGCTTCACCCTGGGCCAAGCCGCAGGCAGTGGCAATTATGGCATCGGCAGTGCGGGACAAGGTCTTGCCGCTGGTAATTATTTTTGGGACGTCATAGCCTACGATGAATTCGGACTCTCTGTTCGAAATCATATTGGAGAAAGCGGAAACGTTACCACAGCTCAAGCGGATTCCTCTGAATGGCATACGGTGAATTTAATCAAAAGCTATGTAAATCCCATCGTCATCATGAGCCCACTCTTTTCCGATGGCACAGACCCTGCAACTTTGAGGGTACGAAATGTGGCAAGCAATAGCTTTGAATTTCAAGTCGACGAATGGGATTACCAAGATGGCAGCCGAGCATCCAGCACCATCGGCTACCTTGTCCTGGAATCGGGAGCTCACCGCCTACCCGATGGCACCATCATTCAAGCTGGGTCCATCGACGTTGACGAAAACTGGTCCACCATCTCCTTCCCACTAACCTTCAGTTCCACACCCGTTGTAGTCGCCCAAGTATCAACCTATAACTCTTCTGAAGCAGCTGCCATGAGGCCAAGAAATATTTCGACTTCTAGTATGCAAATGCATATCGAGAGTGAAAAACAGAACGGACAAGACCACGCAACAGAAACAGTTCACTGGGTCGCGATTGATGACAGCGCAGGACAAGCCTACAGCGTCAGTTTTGAGTCCGATTTACCTTCCTCTGAGCTGGACAACAATTTCTCCACCTACACATGGACCAATAGCATCAGTAATCCCGTCCTACTGGCAGCCCTACAAAGCGAAGATGGCGGAGACCCTTCAAATCTTCATATGCGCAACCTGCTGCAAAACTCAGTCGATCTCATTTTGATGGAGGAAGAATCTGATGGCAGCAATATGAGTCACACAAATGAACCCGTGGGTTTTATGGTTTTCGAGAAAGGCATACTCGGAGCCTCCTCCTATTTCAACATTAATGATATCCCCTATGTATCAGGCAACACGGGCTTGACCCTTGCCGAAGGAGCCAGTGACATCATTTCCAGCAGCAATCTACTCTATAGCGATAAGCAGCAATCTTCTGCTAATCTTATTTATTCCATAAGCTCTGTGCCAACAAATGGCACCCTCTATTTATCTGCAGTAGCCATCTCTTCAGGTGATAACTTTCTGCAAAGCGAGATAAGTTCGAATAACTTGAGTTATACTCACGACGGAGGAGAAAGCAGCAGCGATAGCATTACATTCACCGTAAGCGACAATGTCGGTGGAATCACTTCCACCGCTTCTTTCCTCTTCACCATCACCCCGGTCAACGACCCTCCAGTCCAAAGCACTCTCACTGACTACCAGCTTAACGAAGGAGCCACTGAGATCATCGCAAGTGCCAATTTACAGTCAACAGACCCGGATGACACAGCTGCTAATTTAACTTATACCATAGGCACAGTTCCTGCAAATGGCAATATTCTGCTCAGCGGTGTCGCTTTATCCGCTGGAGGCACTTTCACTCAAGCTCAAGTCGATTCAAGTATCGTCACTTATCAACACAACAGTTCGGAGACAAGTAGTGACAGTGTAGTCTTGACCTTAAGTGACGCTGCCGGCAGTAGTGTAGGCCCAGCAACCATCACTTTCAACATAAACGCCGTCAACGACACACCTATCCTCAATAGCAATACAGGACTCACCTTACTTGAGGGCAACACTGCTTTATTTACTTCAGCCAATTTGCAGACTCTAGATGCCGAACAAGCAGCCGCTTCGCTCACCTATACCTTAACTGCGATCACGACCAATGGAACCTTGAGTAATGGAGCAGCTTTGGGCCTAAGCGATACTTTTACCCAAGCCGACATCGACGGAGGCTCGCTTTCCTACCTTCACGATGGCAGTGAAAATGCCAGCGATAGCTTTGCCTTCACCCTAAGTGACGGCCAAGGAGGAAGCATAGCAGTCACGACCGTCAATTTAGCTATCACCTTAACCAACGATACCCCAAGTCTGGCCAACAATACTGCCTTAACTGTAGCGGAAGGAGGTACAGGCACAATAACAGCAACCCAGCTTCAATATACGGATCCCGAACAAAGCGATACTCTCCTCAGCTACACGATTACCAGTATTACGTCTAATGGAAATATCCAACGATCTGGCACTCTATTAAGCAATGGCAGTACCTTTACACAAGATGATATCAACAATAGCCTCATCACATACAGTCATAATTCGTCAGAAACCATCAGTGACAGTCTTGAGCTAAGCCTCAGTGATGGCAATGGGGGCACAGTTTCACCCATTGCTTTCACCCTAAGCATTACTCCAGTAAACGACGCACCAACAGGGCAGGATTTTTCGATCACAACCGCAGAAGACACAGACTATGCTTTTAGCGCAGCTGAGTTTGGTTTTGCTGATGATGAAGGCGACAGTTTCACTCGTGTTCGTTTGGCCAGCCTACCCTCAAGTGGAAATGTCGAACTCTCAGGAACGCCTCTGCTAGTAGGTCAGGAAGCGCTAGTCACGGACATCAACTCCGGCCTATTTAATTTCGCCCCTGCTTTAAACACAAACGCTAGCCCCATAACAAGCTTCCAGGTCACTTTAAGTGATGGTTCAGATCTATCTGCAGCTTATACCATCACAGTGAACGCCACTGCCGTAAACGACGCCCCCACCCTTAGCGCTTTGGCTAGCCCCATTTTTAATGCCATCGATGAAGACATAACTTCAGGTTCGGGTAATACCATCGCCGAAATCATCGTCGATGCTTCTATGAATGATGTCGATGGTGCCATAAGCGAGGCCATCGCACTCACAGGCATAGATAATAGCAATGGAACTTGGCAATACTCCGATGATGGAGGCAGCACATGGACCTCTATTCTTGCAGCCTCAGATGCTGCAGCCTTACTTTTAGATGCCACTGATCGTCTACGCTTCATTCCGACTTCTAACTGGAATGGCACCACTACCATTCAATTCAGAGCTTGGGATCAAAGCTCTGGCAGTCCCGGAGATACTGTAGCCGTCACCAGTGGAGGTTCAGGTGCCATGAGTAGCACGAGTGACTCAGCTCTTCTGGTGGTCAATGCTCTCAATGATGCCCCGGAGCTTAGTCCTTTAACAGCAGCCATTAGCTATACAGAAAACGACCCAGACACGATTATTCACTCATCGCTAAGCGTGAGTGATATCGATAACACGAATCTGAGCAGTGCCAATATTGAATTCACCATCAATTACGCCAGTGGTCAGGATATCCTCGAAATGCTTCCATTAGGCAGTATTACAGCCTCTTTCAATTCTAGCACAGGCATTCTTCAGCTCACCGGCAACGATACCCTAGCCAACTATCAAAACGCTTTAAGGTCAGTTACCTACCGCAACGCAACCGACCAACCTTCAACCTCAACAAGACGTCTTGAAATCACGGTCTATGATGGCAGTGCCCTCAGCTCGGCCATTACTCTCGACATCACAGTCATAGCCGTCAATGACAGCCCCATCCCAATAGACGATAGTGGGGTAGGCTTCAGTACAGATGAAAACACAGCCTTCGTGACAGGAAATGTTCTAAGTAACGACAGCGACCTAGAAAACGATATTCTCACAGTATCGGCTATTAATACAGGAAGCACAATAGGCACAGTCACGATTGGCACAGCCGGGATCCTAAACTATGACCCCAACGGCCAATTCGAGTCACTCCGTGACGGAGACACCTCCACGGACACATTTATCTATACAGCCGAAGATACCACTGGCGCAACAGCCAACGCACAAGTCACCATCACCATCAATGGAGTCAACGACGGCCCCACTGGCTTTGATGATAGTTATTCATTAGCTGAAGGCGCAACCTTATCAGCGAATATTTTTGAAGGCATCTTGGCCAACGACAGCGACCCAGAAAACGACGCCCTGAATGCGACACTTGTTTCTGGACCAAGTCAAGGCAGCCTCACCTTATCTCTCGATGGTTCCTTCAGCTATACACATAATGGGTCTGAAAACACAAACGATTCATTCACTTATACCTGTAATGATGGTGCACTCACAAGTTCCACCACCACAGTCAACCTCACAGTCAATCCTGTTAATGACCCACCACTTATCAGTGGTCCAGGGCCGCTAACGACTCTTGAAGACACTCCCCTTACATTTAGTGCAGCCAATATTATCACAGTGAGTGATAGTGATGCCAGTGGCAATAGTCTTGAACTCAGTCTATCCATCAGCTCGGGCAACCTGAGTCTTGCTAACCTTTCAGGGCTAAGCTTCTCAACTGGCGATGGAACATTGAATAGCGCCATGACTTTCACGGGTACTATTACAGATCTTAATAATGCTCTTGATGGATTAACCTTCACTCCAAGTGCTGACTATAATGGCACAAGCACACTTATTCTCACATTGGACGATCAGGGGAATAGCGGTTCAGGCATTGCCGGCACCGACAGTTTGGCCATCTCTCTTACCATCACACCTGTGAACGACGCCCCCGGAATCGACAATTCTGGGTCCATGCGCCTAGCCGATATTGATGAAGATGAGACCAACAGCTCAGGCAATACCATTAGCGATATCCTTGACAGTGCCGGTGGAGATAGAGTGACCGATATCGACGTTGGAGCCAGCGAAGGCGTCGCACTTGTCGACACCGATCTTACTTTAGGGCAATGGCAATACTCACTCAATAACGGCGGCAGTTGGACGAACACCCCTTCGGTTAGCCAGACATCAGCGTTGCTTTTAGCTGCAGATGCGAAATTGCGTTTTATCCCTTCAAGTGGCCAAAACGGGTCAGCCAATATCACCTTTCATTCCTGGGACCGTAGCGATGGCTACTCCAGCGGCACCAGTGGTATTGACGCCAGCTCCGTTGGTGGAACCACAGCTTTCAGTACTGGCACGGAGACAGCCATCATCAACATCCTGCCCGTTAACGATGCCCCGTCCATTACATTACCCACAGCCCCTACTCTTGCCGAGGAGACCTTAACTAGCATCCCCGGCATAACACTAAGCGATATTGACGGAGATGCCAGTGCTGACTTTGATCTCACTCTAAGCGTCAGTAACGCTACACTCGATATAACCACTCTGACGGGCTTAACTTTTATGACAGGTGATGGCAGTAACGATACCACCATGAGTATTAGAGGCACTCTAACAAATCTCAACAATGCCATGAGTAGCCTAGCCCTTTTAGGTGACACAAATTATAACGGAACAGTCTCCCTTGCTGTTAACATCAATGATCTAGGTTCCAGTGGCAGCGGAGGCGCCCAGCAAAATAGCGACACCCTGCTCGTGCTGATAGATGAAGTTAACGACGCTCCCATTCTACATAGTGTCAGCAATCTTATTTTCCCTAACATTAATGAAGATGATACCAATCCTGATGGCATCGCCATCAGCACTTTACTCGCCACCACCATTTCCAATGGAGGCGATGCCATTACAGACCCGGACGGCGTGGTGCCCGAAGGCATTGTTCTCACTACAACTTCAGGCTTTAGCGATGGTCTATTCGAGTATTCTCTCAACGGTGGCGGTAGTTATTCAACTATCACCACTCTCAGTGCAACTGATGCCCTTCTACTTCCCGACACTGCTTTATTGAGATTCATACCCACGAGCAATTTTAATGGCAATGTCAGTTTCGGTTTCCGAGCTTGGGATAAAAATAGCGGAGTCGCTGGAGGAAGAGCTGATATTTCGACAACGGGCACTGGTGGCAGCACAGCTTTTAGCTCTCAAGAAGATTCTGTCACCCTAACGGTAGACACAGTCAATGACGCTCCTGCACTTGCCACTCCAGGCGAGCAAAATTTAAGTGAAGATGGCAGTCTATCCTTTAGCACGAGCAATACCAACACCATTCAAGTCAGCGATATTGATTTCGGTAGCAATGCAAGCCTTGAGCTCATCATCTCCATGAGCGTATCAAATGGTAATATCAGTTTAGCTTCCACATCTGGCCTAACATTCACAAGTGGCGATGGCAGCAACGATATAAGCATGGCTTTCAGCGGAAATACAACCGATATTAACTCAGCTCTTGATGGCCTAAATTACATTCCTCTCCCCGATTATAATGGTTCAGACACCTTGAGTCTCAGCAGCTCAGACCAAGGCCAAATCGGCGGCACTAGTCTTTCAGACACAGAGATCGTCACCTTATCCATCGGTCCCATCAATGATAATCCTATCATTAACGATCTTGATGCCAACTCAGTTGCCTTTGCCGAAGGCAGCACACCCATTTCCCTCGATGTAGGTACAGCGGCTTCTATTAGCGATATCGACTCAAGTGACTTCGCTGCCGGCTCCCTTTCTGTAGAAATTGTAAGTGGTGCAACGGGCTTTGACCGACTGGAGCTTGAAGATGACAGCACTTACACTTTTGATGCAGGAAGCATTCGTATGGATGGCAGCTTGATCGGTCAATGGTATTCCCCCGTCTCATCCCAACTCAAATTAGAGTTTACTCAGAGCTCAGTCAACGCAGGGGTAGCCAGTGCAATCTTAGGCCAAGTTCGTTATCGCAACATCTCCGACAATCCTTCTGTGGTTAATCGAGTTGTCCGTTTTATCGTCGAAGATGGCGATGGAGGAACATCTTCCAATGCAGATAGCACCATCACTCTCAACCCCATTAACGATATTCCCGTTATTTCATATTTAGATGGGGACAGTAATACTTTTATAGAAGACTCCACAGGCATCGATCTCGATTCAGACACAAGTGTTAAGGTATACGATGTGGACTCTGCTGATTTCAACGGGGGCAGTCTTCAAGTTCGCTGGGTTTCCGGAAGCACCTCTGCAGATAATCTTTTTCTGGCCACTAGCGGCGGTATCTCTCAAAATTCCGGCATAGTTTCATACAGTGGCAATGCCTTAGGAAGTCTCAGTTATTCAGGCCTTGGCCTTGATGTGAGCTTTACGACTACAGAAGCGAACCCCACAGCCATCAGTGCACTCATCAAAGCTTTACGTTTCACTAACAGTTCAGACGCTCCTGATTTAAGCAATCGTGTTATTTCTTATTCCCTGCAAGATGGCGACGACGGAACATCCACCACTGTATCCAGTAACATATCTATCACACCAGTTAATGATGCTCCTGTATTACATCTAGCCGCAACTTTAACATTGAACAACATCGAAGAAGATAATACAGAAAACTCAGGCAGCACCGTGAGTGAGGTCTTAGCCTCAGGAGGCAGCGATAGCTTAACCGATGTTGATGATGGTCCCCTCGAGGGCATAGCCATTACGGGCGTCACGGGTATTAATGGCATGTGGCAATACAAACTTGGCAGCGGCAGCTGGAATGACTTTGTCGGTGAACGCACAGGTTTAGCTCGTTTACTCCGCTCTGATGATTCCTTACGTTTTATTCCCAATCAAGACTACTATGGCTCCGATACTGGGTCCATTCTCTTCCTTGGCTGGGACCAGAGCAGTGGCAACGCCGGTCTACTCACATCTTATAGCAGCACAGGCAACACATCTGCTTTCAGCACCAACGTCTCCTTGGCGTCCATTAGCGTAACACCTGTAAATGATGCCCCCATTGTTCTTTCCGGGACTTTATATGGCATAGAAGATAACAGTTTAAATTTCTCAGCAGACTACTTTCAAAGTAAATTCAGTGATATAGACGGCGATAGTTTACAAAGCATTCAAGTTATCTCCACACCAGCACATGGACAACTCACCTATTTAGGGTCCTCAGTCGACCTAAATACAGACATCTCTGTCGCCAACATCAGCTCCATGCAATTTACACCCGATACCAATTGGAATGGCTTAGATAGCTTTTTATGGAAAGCTTCTGATGGCAATCTAGACGCAGTATCCTCCACAGCAGTGAATCTTGAGTTTTATGGAGTCAACGACCCACCCAGCATTGACCTTGATGGCGATGATTCCAGTGGCGCCGCAGCTTCCCATTACCTGGGAGCTCTAGACTTGCCGCTGCCTCAAACCAATGCCGTAGATAGCGACGCCACCTGTGCAGACCCTGATAGTCTTGAATTATTCGATTTATATATTGAATTGGAACTACCACAAGACGATTCGGCCAATAACGAATATTTAAGTGCTTCCACCAGTGGCACCTCAATTAGCTTAAGCTCTTCTACAGGCGGCAATGCTTTGACTTTCACTGGACCTGCGAGTATTGACGACTTCAACACAGTCTTGAGGACCCTCAAGTACAACAACGACAATGCTTATCCCCTACCAGGAAGGAGAAGCATCGATATTCATTGTAGCGATTATGACAACCTCAGCAAAGCCTTAAGTTCGTCCATTGCAACCAGCACTCTGCGAGTTCGTTATCAGGCTCCCTCAGGTTCTTCCCCCGATATCTGGTACAGAGCTGACGTCCCTAATACCCTAGTAGCAGGAGCGCTGGATACATGGTTGGATGCCTCCGGCAACGACCGCAACGCCACACAAGGCTCACCCAGTTGGCAACCACTTTATTCTCCCGAAGGGCAAGACGAAGTCGCCACCATAAGTTATAGTTCCTCATCTAGCCAGCACCTCAGCTTCAATGCAGAAGCTTTATCAGGTGCCAATTTGACCCTTCTTATTCTAGCCTCTCCTGAGTCAGGAGGTCGAGTCTTATCTTTAAGCGATGGAGTAACAACACAGCTTGCCGTCGACATGGACAGCAATCTGAGTTTATCTGCTAGTGGAAATACAGTAAGCTCCACAGGCAATACAAGTCCTCAGCTCCTCAGCATCTCACTCGATTACGGCAATATGGCATCTCTCTATCGCGACGGAACTCTACTCAACACAACCACAGTGCCAGACTTATCACCTAGCCTCACATTGGGTGTACTGGGAGATGGTAGAGAAAGCGACCTCTTTACAGGAGGAATAAGCGAAGTCGCCCTATTTGCTCGTACTCTTCATGAAGCAGAACGGCGCATTTACGAAAATGCCATGGCGGCTCGTGGACAAGTTTCGCTGGGAAGCATGGATCTTTACAGCAAGGACGATGGACTTAATAGTCACCGATTTGACGTAGCTGGCATAGGTCTAGGAAATACGGGAGATTCGGTCAATAGTAGCGCCTCTGATATCATGAGCGTCACAGCATCCGACACAATCTCAGCAGACAGTTATATCCTCTACGGGCACAACGATCAGGGTGGCGGCATACCTGAATGGACAGATACATATACGAAAGCAGGCTATAGACATTTGGATCGATCCTGGGCCTTTGATATCAGTGGTAGCCCTGGAAACATGGATATTAACTGGCCCTTAGATCGTACCCCTTCCCTACCTGATTTTTGCGGACAGCGTATTCTATTAGTTGATAGTGACGGCGACGGTGATTTCAGCAATGCAAATATTGTTTCGCTCAGCCTCACTGATTCCCTTGCATCAGTAAGTAACCTGAGTATTCCAGACGGTGCCATCATCACTCTAGGGGTGAGCATGAAAGAAATCAGTCTAGCACAAATTTCCGCCAGCCAATTAGAGTCTTCTGGAGCCATCACACTTGATATTAACTTATTTATCACTTCCACAGAAACCCTAAGTGTGGATCTTATCTTCAGCAACACTAATGCCTTAAACGATATTGATTACTTTTCCGATACTGAATCCATTACTTTCCTACCAGGTGAAACCACTCATCAGGTCACCATCGATATTATCGATGATCTTTACCCGGAGGGTGACGAAATGTTCACCCTAACCCTAGCAAACCCTCAAGGCGGTCTTTTAGCAGCCCAACACATTTACACGCACACAATCCTTAATGACGACACAGAACCAGTAAATGCTGCAGCACTAGACATACCCATCCGTGTCACCTGGATCAAGCCTCCAGTCACCAGCGAACTAGGAGAACAAGCCATTTTATCTATCGTGCTCACTGAAGCACCCACAGGAATCGTAAGAATCCCCATAGCTACTAGTGTCAGTGGAGAAGGTGTCACTGAACTTACTGAGCTCATTTTTACACCCGACAATTGGAATATTCCCCAGACTGTTGTTATTACCGGAGCTAACGATTTTTCCACCGATACCAACCGTGACTACACACTCATTTTTCACCCTGTCATTAGTGATGACACACGTTTCTCTGGCCTTGATATGGATGATATGTTTGTCACCAATGTCGATGAAGATTCAGCAGGCATTACAGTCTTTCCAGAGGAAGGTTTAATCACCGATGAGCGAGGCTCCCAAGACTTTTTCAGTATCAAGATCAACAGTCAACCTACCACGACCGTCACTTTAAGCTTAAAATCAGGTGATGCAAGTGAAATTAGTATTCAACCTGAGGAGCTTAGTTTCAATTCAAGCAACTGGAATACTTGGCAGAGAGTAACCGTTACAGGGGTTGATGATGAACTTAAAGATGGCGATGTAAGCTCCTGGGTTGTCATAGAGCCAAGCCGCAGCCTCGACTTGAATTACCACCTTATTGACCCACAAGATGTTCAAGTGCGTAATCGTGACAATGATGATATCTATAGCGATGGTAGCAGCAACTCACCTCCAATTGATCTGGTTTTATCGCCAGACCAAACGCTCGGGTCGGCCCCTCTCAAAGTTCGCTTTGATTATTCAGCAAGTGACCCGGAAGAGAAGGCATTAAAATCACCTTCTGGCATTAACGCTTACTCATTAACTTTTCAAACAGAACAAGGCTTTTTAGATTACCACAGCCAAAAATCAGGATATTTGGAACATGTCTTTCAAGAAGCTGGCACTTATGTGGTTCGCCTTCAAGCTTGGGATGTTAAAGGAGCGACGGCATCTATTACCCGCACAATTACTGTCAACGAAAATGCTA
>JADGBV010000109.1 GCA_015231345.1 Planctomycetota bacterium | reverse complement strand
GGTCCTTGATCGCCTATATTCACCGAGAGTATTCTCATGCCGAGATTTCCGTTGGAGGCTTCTCTCAAGGAGCTTCCATGTCAAGCATGCTGGCAGACTCTGCAACTCCAATCAACCATTTGATCTTATTTTCACCTGGTTTGTTCTTAGAGGAAGTAGTTAAACCACCGAGCACTGCCCCTGTTGTGTACATATCCCATGGCAGACAGGACGACATCCTTCTGTTCTCAAACGCGCAAAAGTTGAAACTGTTACTGTCTAATGCGGGCTACGAGGTCAAATTCACCGCATTTGAAGGCGGACACACGATTCCTGCTGTGGCTTTGGATGAGGCAAAACATTTACTCGATGGCGATGAATAACAATGTGATTCACGCGAAGCCGGATCTGCGCGTGTTTGGGTAATGGGTTCGCTGGTTCTGGCTTGTTGATCACGGAGATTAGACTCATGAGGATACTGATACTATATTTAGCCCTGATAGGGTTTGCCTTTTCTGATTATAAATATTCGCCAAGTAAGAATATTAAATCGCTCAAAATAAAAACCACTAATTTCAAACAAGAATATGCAGATTCAGTAACTCTAACGATTGAAAAATCAGACTCATCAATATCCCAGCATTCTTTCTTTGACAAAGATAATGAATGCTACTCATTTAAAAACATTGTTGCGGGTAATTATAACGTATACATATCCCCTAACGGTTTTGAATCATACTCACACGAACAAAGCTATTGCGGAAACGTATTCCTTAGTTCAGGAAATACTATTCATATTTTAACAGATCAGACTTTCTCTTCTAAACTTGTGATTGATGTCAAAGACAAATCTTGTCAAAATGTCCTTAATTTAGTCACCCGAGGAGGCTACAATATTATTGCGAAAGTATATGATTCGAAAAAATCAATCTCATATGCTTTCTTGAAGTATAAGCCAGAGAGTAAAACTCTCTCAGGGGTTGTTCCATTCATTCAATCAAGCAATAAGATGGTCAGTGTCTTTGTTAAGAGCAACAGTGTTAATGATATGCCATATGGGAATATTGTTCTGCTGCATTCTAAAATACCAAAAAGCAAGATAAACAATGAAATTCTACTTAGAATACCTTAGGTCTAACAAACAAAAGTTGGGAATTAAGGGAAAGATTATTTCTTGAAAGCATATTTGAATCTCCAGACTATATTATCCACGATGACGGTAATTATCAGATTGTGGTAGGAAAATATGATTTTTAATAATAAGAATTCTTCAAGTATATCATACAATAGATGGCCCGCAACTCGTCGTTATTTACTATGAATTTCGTAAATCCAGTAATCATACCGACTGATAATAGCGCTTTGATAATCTTATGTTTCCTGGTATCATGTGGCCTTGTTTTTGTTATATACGTATATTCAATCAAGGTTCCGTTGATATTATTCTTTCCCGGAGTAAGATCTAAATCATTTGTGATTTCTTCATCATTAAGTATTCTCATTTCTTTTATTACTATTTATTTTTGCTCACCCGAAGAGTTTCTAAGCGAAAGTATCTTGTTATTTATTGTATTGTCTTCGTTACTATATTTTTTCATTTCAGGGGTTATTTCTTATTGCACACCCGCAAGTAAAGAGTCTCAATCAGACCAATAAAGGATATTGCACATAATTACCAATTATAGTAAAGCCCCAGCTCATCTACTGGCTGTATATGGTCATGTTGTAAATGATAAACGTAAGTGTTGTGAGTCTTAATATTAGATTGTTATTATATCTTATAATTTCCGTATTTGTGTAAATTTCATTCATGTTAATCCTTTACAGAAGCGGTGTAGATGATACAGGTGAATCAAGAGGAATTGAAATGAGGGACTTGAGTAATCTACATTTCGCATGTCTTAGTTATAAACTGAGGGACAGAAGTTTTCATCATCTAATAATGGATTGCAAGATCTTAAACAGGAAAAATTTCTACAAGAAATACCCAGAAATCCTTGGGGCATGCTTATATTTATGAATCTACAAGCAATAATTTTCTCCTAAAAAGTCTAGGCTCTGACAATTTAGTCGGGGGTAAATCTCTAGATTCTGACATAGTATTATTTTACCAATAAATGATATGATTGCTACATTTTCAACTTGTGCACAGAAACTGGGAAAGATAATTATCTCAAATGTTAACCGACATATCAATTATTGTTCACTTGCTCTGCTCTTTCATAGTAGAAGTCATTTGCCTATAGATGCAGCAAAAAACTTCTGCAATCTTTATGATTGGGGAAGTGAAGGTATTGAATGATTGTGCAACAACCAATAAGGATTTTAATATGGTTTGCGAAGATGTTCCTGTAGTGAATATTCCTTTTAAAGGACTAGATTTCTTAATAGGGTTATTTATATTTGGAGTTATACTTATAAATGCAGTACTTGATTATGAAGAACTTTCGGTTGATATTATTATAATCACGACCTTTATATATATTACTGTTATCTCATTTCTTTTACTTGTTACGTATATTTCTTGGAGAATGAGTCGGAAAAGAATAATTTCATTATGTTTGGTCGGTGAAGTATTGACAATAGATTATGGTAATGCTAAGCAGTCGTATTCATTAATTGATTGTCAATGGAAAGTTGGGGCTTACTGGGCTGGCTTTATGAGTTTTCGGCGTAGAAATTGTATAATACTATACCTACCAAAGTTGGGAAATAGAATTATTCGAATAAAACCTACAGTAAAATGTGGATTATCTAAAACAAAATTTGAAGAGTGGCATGCTGTATTAAGATAGAGTATGAATATAGAATCATATTTTATAACTGATGGGGAAGAGAGAAGTGTTGAGTCTTGCGTCTATTATTTATAAATTTCTCAACAGAATTATTGATAGACGCAGTGATGAAGATAAGGCTGTAGAAAATATTGTTGAGAGGATAAAAATTGGCTTGCCTGAAGAGCAATTTAAAACATTGCGGTGCCCTATATGTGACAAATTGTTAAAAACTGTGTTTAACGAAGAAGGTGATACCTTTGATGTGTATTGCGTGGATGATCCTTCCCATATTGCATTTGTTTCTCATATTATTAATCCTCCTGAATATTGGAAGAAGTATCAAGGTGGTTCTTGGATGTAGCGAGCACCATTACTTTCATAAGAACAGTATGCTAATACATTTATTAGATAACTGGTATTAGGAATATTTAATGACTACAATATGGATAGAGAGGTTAATTATGTTGAGAGTAAATGAAGGTGATTTTTATTTGTAATATACTACGCTGATAATATAAATATATAAATTACAAAGTTGTTATTTGATAATCCATGATATAGTAGAACAATAGACCAGGTCATGAAAGAAAAGTTAGAAAGATATCGGTTATGTAAAAAGTACCATGCATCTTCTGTAGCGCGTAATTTTACCCCCTGCATCCCTGTTAATAATTTCAAGACTCTTTTCCCTCCATTATCTCTCATAGAAGTTGCTTTTCAATGATGTTGACGTTGTAACTCTACTTATATAATTGGGTCAAGGCCAGTAGATTTTAGGCGTTTTCCCTATTAATAAATGATCAATGAGTATTTTTGACAATGATTGCATTAAATATTCAGAATATATGTCGGCTAATGAATTTCAGATTTTATGATTATAAGAAATACTAATATTGTAGAAAATAATACTCCGATAGAGACTGTTGAAACAAAAGGACATTTATCGGAATTAATTGGTAAAGAAATCACTGCACATTCCAAGCATAAGACTTCCATTGGGAAAACCCTTAATCATGCATTTATAGACACATTATCAATGTGTTTCAGAGAGCATAGACCTCTTAGTATTTCTCCTGATGAAATTTGGTTATTAATATGCCAAGGGTTTTCACGTCATATAAATCTTGATCCTGAAAAGCATAGGAGTAAGTTAGTTAAGCACCAAGATAAAATTGAGCTTAAAGTAGTGCGAGATGATTTTGTTCTTGGAGGAGATAATCCATGGCATGAGGTTGTTACGTCGTTTAGTGAGAAAATAAGAGAACATACAGTGACGAATATGTATGATGGGATTTCAAAAACATTCAGTACATCTAATCAGACTACAAAAATTGCTTTTGAAATAACGTTAATGTCAACTATGGGTCAATATTTTGATTATTCACTATCCACGCTTTGCGGAATTCCATCAATTAATGTTCAAGGAGAGAAACAAGATTATGAGGAAATCATAGCGGGCCTACGGTTTTTAGAGGAATTTGATCTCAAATGGTGGACAGATTCATTAATTGAGATCATTAGAGAGTTCATAAATGTATTCGAAGGTGAGATTAATTTAGATTTTTGGAATGGAATATTCAAGCATATTCCAGCAGGACATAATAGTGGCGATGTACCTCTTGTTAATGGATGGATAGTTAAGTTTTTTCCTTATATGAAGCTCACTGAGTTTTTTGAGAATGAGACATATGAAAAAACAGTTAAGAATGCAATTTTCACAGAAACAGATAAGGAATTTAATGGAATTGAGTATGGAGATTTTGGATCTGGGCTATGCAAGTCAGATGTAAAGTGGGAATATTTAGGTCAGAATATTAATCTTGAGTTCTATTCTGGTTTTACTGGCCTATCTCAAAATACTGAAGATAAAGTAATCTCTTGTAATATTGGATGGATAATTGCACAGGAAGACTCAAGAGAGGTAAGATATGACCCATACGAAAATTTGATAGATGAAGAAGAGGAAATTACCAGTGAGCCATGGTTTAAAAAAATCGACGATAAATTTTCAAATCTCTTAAGTTAGACGTGGTGTTTATTATAATGATATCAGGCCATCTTTTTTACCTAATAACTTTTTCTTAGCCCAGACAACTTTATTGTTCTGTTAACATGAATGATATCATCACCTTGCTCTGTGCGCTATTTATCTTCTTGATTCTCAGCTTGGATACCTGGATGCTAAGGGCTTCCATTCATCAATATTTCTCCCTTTCATAGTGCACTTGGCGTTCGTGTTTATCTGGGCTCAAGTAGGCATAACAAGCGTCAAAATTGAGGCCGACATCATCCTCATGGCTCCAAATTGATACACTGAGGTGATTCTTGTCACGTTCTGCCACTTATGAAAATTTGCTTTTGGGAGACGTTTCTGAAAAACGAGGAAAGGTATAAGAATTAGCTTAAAGCTAGTCTTTGCCTCAATGCCTCATACAAACAGACTCCCGTCGCCACGGAAACATTAAGGCAGTCGACTTCACCTTTCATAGGGATTCTGACCACCTGATCACAGTTTTTTTGAGTCAAACTTCGAAGACCTTTTTCTTCAGCTCCCATCACCAGGGCTATAGGTCCACTGAAATCAACATCGTAGAGTGATAGGGAGTCAGCTCCATCGGCTGTACCGATCAGTTTGACTCCCTTTTCCCTCAATATTCCAAGGGTTTGAGAGATATTGACCACTCGGATGAAAGCAACGCTTTCAACAGCCCCACAGGAGATTCTTGCAACTGTATCAGTAATGGAAGCAGCGCGGTTTTTGGGAACAATCACAGCATCCACTCCGGCTCCATCGGCCGTTCTCAGGCAGGCCCCTAGATTATGAGGGTCTTGAACACCATCTAAAACCAGGAAAAATGGATTTTCCTTGGAACTGAGAATGGATTCGAGACTTGGCTGATCGCGCTCAACGTAACGAACCCCCTGGGAGTGTTTGTTTTCTCTCGCTTCACCTCTTTTGGACCTTCTACCCACGAGTGCTACTGCCTTTTAGATTTATTAGTGAAAAGTGTTCAAATATGCTCATCTAGAAGAAAAGTTTTATGGTTAAGATAAATCTGCTTGTTGGTATCATGTCATTGCAATTATTATAGCCACCCCAACCCCAAAAAATATCCCCCTTTGCCGTGAGAGCCAAAATGTCGTCCATAACAGAGCATGATGTCCTTTATGAGGATAATCACCTCATCATCATTAATAAAAAGGCTTCTGACGTTGTTCAGGCTGATGAGAGTGGGGACCTTCCTCTCTGTGAAAAAGTAAAACATTTCCTGAAAATCAAATACCAGAAGAGCGGAAATGTATTTTTGGGAGTGACTCACCGCCTTGATCGACCCGTATCAGGAGCTCTTCTTTTTGCAAAAACCAGCAAGGCTTTGGCTCGGCTTAACAAGATGTTTCAGGACAAGAAAATTAAGAAAACCTATTGGGCGCTTACTCCAAAGCATCCAAATAATGAAGTTGGGGTTCTTAAACATTATCTTGTCAAAGACAGAATGAAAAACAAAACCACCGCGCACTCAGAAAAAGTACCCAATAGCAAGTTCTCAGAACTTCAGTACAAAATTATGGAAAACTACAAGGGCGGAGTGCTACTGGAGGTTAATCCCTTGACTGGTCGGTCCCATCAAATTCGAGTTCAATTGGCCTCAATGGGCTGCCCGATCAAAGGAGACCTGAAGTATGGAGCCAAGACTGCCAATCCCGATAAATCTATTTGCCTCCACAGTCGAAAAATTGAATTCATTCACCCCGTGAGTAATGACATAATCGCTGTGGTGGCGCCTTTGCCCAAGAAAGGTATTTGGGAATAAAACGATTGGCGTAGTTCAGGCTAAAAATCTGATGCGATTACCCTGAGTTTATTGCCCCCAAATAGACTTCATAGGGAAGACTTTCAAGCTGTCGATAATCACAGAACTTCCTTTGGGTCCTTTTGAGCTAATAGAGATAGCCTCACATTTTTTGCCACCATCACGTCGTTTCATAAGCTCGTAAGAATAACCATCGGCGGCGATCCACTCTATAAAGGGTCGGTCCACAAGTATGCGTAATGTAACAGAGTCGCCAGTCATTGGCGCAGGCTTGCCATTGAAGGTTTGAGAGGAAAATTCATAGGTGAAGTTCGTTTTTCCAACTGAAATGTTTAAAGAATCAGCTTTTCCTTTCATTGTGATAGTCATGCAGATATCATAGAGCTGGTCTTTTAAAGGCTTTTTGAATGTACTGTTGGCAGTGTTCAGTGTTAAGGCACTCACATCAATTTCAGGGGTCTCTCGTAGTTTTTCTAGTTCTTTAACAGGTTGAGCAAACATATGAGTGGATCCATCGGGTAGGGTTTTTAGGCTTAAGTCCAGGGGAAGGGAAAAACCTTGGTTAAAAGGGCCTTCTTCCATATCCACTTTTGCCCAGCCAATATAAACTTGTCGGTTATTAGGAGTATTGCTAAAGCATTGCCCTGCATAGACCAGGCGTCCGTGTATGGTGCTCCTTTTTTCCTTGATTGTCGGAGTATATGTTTTGCCATCGAAATCGCCTATCATATAATCTGCGTGGGCGCCAAAAAGAATCCATTTGCTTTTCTTTGGGTCGCCATCAACGTGAAGTTCAAAGAGTTCTGGGCACTCATGAAAGCCTTTGATTTTTGAAGCTTCGGTCCATTTCTTAAGATCGAAACTATTATAGATGGCCATGGTTTTATTGTTAATATAACTAATGCTAACCCAATGCTTTCCCGGTTCATACCAAAAGACTTTTGCATCTCTTCCTGGAATAGCAGTGGGGTTGCCTTCCCAGAACTGATAATTTTTTCCGCCATCATTTGAGTAGGCAATGGATTCTCCTCCACTGGTATCAGCAACAACTAGAAAGACAACATCCTCATCTCCTTTTTGCCATCCAGCAGTGTTGTCCTTATCTACATTCGCACCCCCGGAAAAACAAGCCCCAAATCCCATACTTGGGTGTATTTTATGTCGAGGTGTTCCTTTTCCCCCTCCTGAGCGTAATGCGCGTTTTTGTTCGCTCCAATTAACCATATCACTACTGGTGGCATGACCCCAGTACATATTTCCCCAACCTTTTCCCAGAGGGTTACTTTGCCAGAAAAGATGATAGGTGCCATCGTGCCAAACCATGCCATTAGGGTCATTGTTCCATCCGTTCATTTGACTAAAATGGAATTGTGGCCGCAGAGGCTCATCATACTTTGGCAGAATAAAACGAGGCTCGGCAGCATTAGCAATCATGCCTAGGACGTCCGTGCCAATTCTTTCCTCTATATATACAGTGACGGTTCGGCCAATTTGTTCACTGACATCCAAGTAGCCCCACCATAAAACATTTTCCTTTCGTTCAGCCAATGCCGCTGTGGGCGCATGAAGTTTGAGTCCATTGCGGTCAGTGAGTTTCACTAATCTGGGTGTTCCTTTCCCTATGGGGAAAAGAATAAGGGGTTGAGTGACTTCGATTGTTTTGGATACTTTTTCGTAGCCTATTTTTGTGTTACTTTGCGTAATATGGTCAACTAAAACAACTCCCCAGTAACCTGGACCATTATCATAGATGCTCAGTTGTGCTTTTTTGCCGCGGTATTCTTTAACGGGAACGCTTGTTTCGTTAAGGCTATAGCCTTTTACAGGTAAAATCGTTTTGACCTCTTTGCCTTCAATCAGTAGTTTGACTCCAGAGTCTTTGTATGGCCCCCCTCCCAAAAGAAGGTTGATGTAATCTCGCTCTATGGTAAATTCTGGGCTCGTAAGACTTCCTGTTGGTTTGAGGCTGCCGCCAAGGTGTGAGCTGGCAAATCCTTCACCCAAAAATCCACTTGCACGATGGATGTTTTTGTTTTTCTTTGAGGAAGGGGCGCTGCCAAAGGCTGTTCCTTCGGCTTTCCATGAACCGTAATTAGGGCCTTCGAAGTCTTCTATGAGAATATCGTCCTCTGCGCTAAGGTGCACGCATAAAGCTAGAATAAATAAGAATAACGGTGCGAGAAGGTTTTTTTTCATAGCAGAGCAACCATTTGAGGTGAAAGCAAATTCGATAGGAATTATACTGCTACCTTTGTAAATATAACCCAAATATTGCCTTTTGGCAATATTTGGGATCATTAACCTTTACTTCCAGATGGATTTGAGCTCATGAATCTGAATTTTATTCATGGTCAGGTCATTTCCTTCTGAGTATGCCACTTTGATCTTATCGTTTGTTGGCATACAATAACTCGCGGCTGCATAAACCCCATTATTGACAAAAAGCTCTACTGAAAGCCTATCGAGAAGAATACGCAAACTGACTTTTCCATCGACAGTGGGCGCTGGAATATTAATGGTGTCTCGGCCTCCATATTCATCGGTGAATTGAATGCTTTTGACTTTGATGTTTTTGCCTTCTTTGTTAGGAAAAGATGTCGAGTGTCCGTAAGTAATATCTAGACCGCGAATATTGAAAGTGACCAGTCCTTTGGCTGGAGGGGTAAATTCTACCTGCATATCAACCAGGTCAGCTTTGATGGCAGATGTTTTCTTATTGACTTCTTCAGTATTTTGAAGATCTGAGAATGTATGGCTTTTGTGATAAAGACTTTTTATGCCATCAATTGGCCACCTACATAGGCGTATTCCTTCGGCTGTATCCTTTAAACTTAGTTCACAAGGAAAGGTCATTTGCTGAGTAAAAGGAAGATTTTGTTTTTTGAAGGGGTCGTTTTTGCCGCTTCCTTTCATCCATGCAATTTGATACACTTTACCGTCAGGGCTGTTGTTGAAGGTTTGGCTGGCGTAAAAAGCTTTGAAAAATCTTCGTCCGCCCCAGTCGCCCAAAAGCATTTTATTATCACTGGTAAATACAGAACCGTCAAAATCTCCAATCTGATAATAAAAAGCTGCATCATTACATACCCAGCGGGTATTACTAGAATCACCATCTACAGGCAGTTCGTACATATCAAAACACTCAACAAAATGACGGCTAAAATCACCTGCTTTTTTCCAATTGACTAAGTCATCAGAGTGCCAAATGCGCACCAGTTTGTCTGGGCCAGCGACAATAACGGCCATAACCCATTTCTTCGATTTTTCATGCCAAAAGACTTTTGGGTCTCGCTCTCCCTTCCATATGCCTTGATTAGGGACAATAGCATTTCCACCATTAATAAGAGTGAAGGTGCGTCCTCTGTCCAAACTATATGCGGCGCATTGGTGCATGGGGTTGGCTGTGTGGGTAAAGAAAGCAACGATGGCTTTAGTGTCTTTGGTGTTTTTGCCAAGGCTATTATTGTGGTCAACAACAGCACTTCCAGACCATATTACGCCGTTCTTTCCATTCTCACTTTTA
>JADGBV010000108.1 GCA_015231345.1 Planctomycetota bacterium | reverse complement strand
CGCTTCATTTGGCTTAGGCTTTATGAAGTTTTACGGCGTCTCCTATTTAAGCAAGACTGAATATAGCCTTGAGGATAAACCCTGGATTATTCAATTAGTGGGCGCCTTGATGACTTTGGGGCCTTTTGTTGTCTATATTCTTTCAGGTCCTTTAGCATCAGCCATGAGGAAAAATCGTTTGATGATGATGACCTGTATTTTAACGGCGATTATTGCTGCTATTGGAGCTTTTAATTCCTGGGCTGGGTCCATGTGGCTTTACCTCATTTTGATTGGCATGACCACAGGTGTTTTTAGTGCTGGTAAAATGGCTGCAGTTCCCTTGGAAGCCATGCGCAATTCCTGGGAAACGGATAAGATGAATGGCCTTGTATCGATTTTATTTATTATTGGGATGCTTGTGGGGATTCCCGCTGGTACCTTAGCATGGGGTCGCCTAGAGTCTCTGGGAGTCTACTTCGGTATAGGTGCTTTTTTGTTGGCTGGTTTGGCTGCTTTTTGGTGCCACTTCCCTAATGAAAACTTAAAATCCTTCAAGCAGTCTCGCCGCTTGTTGACAGAAGAAACGCTCATGTTGTTTTTTCGTTACCCTTTATTTTTGCTCTCAAGCCCTGTGATTTGGGGTGTGGCGGGCGTGATGAGTTTGGCTGTGACTTCGTATGCTGAAGTGATGTCCATGGGAAGCACGGTTATGTGTAGCCTAATGCCTCTATTTGCAGCGGTAGGTGTGATTTTGGGTAATTTAATCTCCATGAAATGTGTGAAGTACCGCTGGCAGGCGAGTTTTATTTCTTGCCTGGCGATGACATTGATTATTGCCTTTTTCCCTTTGCTCATTCAGACAGCCGATGCTTATGTGAGCAAGAGTGTGCTCTATGTTCTTACTGCCAGTCTACTCACACTGGATGCACTCTTTTTTGGTTGCTGCACCAATTTGATTGACTCTGAGTTTTTGAAAAAAGCAGCACAAGAGAAAAAAGAAGGCACGGGAGCAGCTTTGCAAAGTGCATTATTAGCCTTAAGTTCATTTGTGATCGGTAGTCTGATGGGTTCCATCATATTATTAGGCTGGCTAGATGCCAGTACGCAATTTCTGCTTTTAGCTTTACTTAGCCTGTTCCCACTTTTCGTGACATTATTATTGGCTATTCAACATGGTGCTCTAAAAGGGCCGGTATGTAATGTTATGGTCGTGCTTATGAAGGCGGCTCTTGCTTTGCGCTACCGCATTCGTTATATTGGAGGTCGCCCCCTTCAAGCAAAGGGGCAATTAGTCATTCCAAATCACCCTGCGGAAATGGACCCTGTTATTATATCGCTTATGCTGTGGAAAACTCATAAATTGCGTCCCGTTATAGATGAGAGTTTTTACCATTTGCCTGTGGTAAATAGTGTTATGAAATTGATTGGAGCATTTCCTATGCCTGACTTAAGTCAAGGCTTTGGTAGTAGCAGTATGCGTAGATTAGAGAAAACATTGCAAGATATTAGTGAGGCTCTGGAGCAAGGTGATAATGTCCTTTTTTATCCGGCAGGAAAACTTGCCCGCTCGGCTAAAGAAGAGCTTGGTGCGGCTTCGGGTTTGCATTATTTGCTGAATCATACTGAAAATATACAGTTGTTGCCTTTGCGTAGTCGTGGCTTATGGGGAAGTTCATTTTCAACGGCTTATTCCCAGGGACGCACTCCCGATTTAGTCCCTACAGCAAAGAATGCTTTTTTGGCATGTATAAAAAATGCAATCTTTTTTATGCCCAGAAGAGACGTCTCTTTAGAGGTGCTTAATCTTCAAGATGACTTTCCTTATAAGGCGGGCGTGATGGAGCTTAATCAAACCCTTCAGAATCTTTATAATGATGATGGTGGCGATGAGCTGAAGCATGTCTCCTATGGCAGAGGCGATGTGATGAGTCAAGAACAAGTTGTTGATGAAGTCAATGAAAACCCAGATGAAGAACTATTAACTCAGATGTCTAAGGAAAGTATTGAAGAGGTGCTTGTGAGCCTGGCTGCTTTTCTACAAATTGAAAAACAAAAATTGACCCTAGGGACTAGCCTGATAGATGATTTAGGCATGGATTCTATCGCCAGATCAGAGCTTATTTTATGGTTAGAAAATGAGTACGGAGCCACTGAAGTTGAGATGAATGCTTTAGTCAAGGTTAGCGATGTAATTAAGTACACTCTGGATGGAGTGAGTGAGAGGGTAAGCCAAGAAGACGGCGCTGAAGGGGCAAAAACCCTTTGGCCAAGTGAGGATAGACCTCAAGTTTCATTGCCTGAAGCTGGCACACTGATAGAAGCCTTTCTTAAGTCATGTGATAGCTTAAATCAGCAAAGTATGATGGCCGATGATTTAAGTGGTGTGTTAAGTGCCAAGAAAAGTAAAATGGCTGCCATTGCTTTGAGTTATGCCATACGCAAAATTCCAGGAGAACATGTAGCTATCATGTTGCCTGCTTCAACGGCTGCTAATATGGTATTGATGGCTTGCTACCTTGCCAGGAAAGTTCCTGTGATGCTAAACTGGACCGTTGGGCCAAAGAATATTCATCATGCCCTTAATACTTCTGGAGCAAAACATATATTAACCTCAGGTGCTTTTGTTGATAAATTAACTAATGTTGACTTGAGTGAGATTCAAAATCAGTTCATTTTTCTTGAAGACCTCAAAAAGAATGATATCGGCCTTGGTGAGAAGATCTCCGCTTGGCTAACTGCTGATAAAAATGCCCATGAAATCATGGAGCAATTTCAACTCAATACCATAGAGCCTCATCATTCGGCCGTGGTTCTTTTTACGAGTGGTTCAGAGTCGGCACCTAAAGGGGTGCCTCTTAGTCATGAAAATATACTCAGTGTTTTGAAAGGAGCTCTGCAGGCTTTGCCCTTAAAGTCTGAAGATGTTCTCTATGGCTTCTTACCACCTTTTCATTCCTTTGGCTTTACTGTAACCGGTATGCTGCCACTACTGACAGGTTTAAGAGTCGCTTATCACCCTAATCCGACGGAAGTCTCCAAACTTGTACGGGGAACTGCTAAGTGGGGCGTAAGTATTATGTGCGGTACTCCCACTTTCATTCGAGGTATCCTCAAATCATCTCGTGGAAATGAATTGGAGTCCCTACGCATTGTGGTGAGTGGAGCTGAAAAGGCGCCAGCAGAGCTGTACGAAGATATGTCAAAACGTGGCATCAGTCTGTTAGAAGGCTATGGTATAACAGAATGTTCTCCTGTCTTATGTTTGAATCGCCCTAATGAAGAAGCGCAGGGTGTGGGTAAACCTATTGCAGGAGTGACGCTCAGAATAGTCGACCCTGAGAGTCATGTTGAGTTGCCTTTGGGAGAGCGCGGTTTGATTTTGGCTAAAGGCCCCAATATATTTTCGGGTTATGTGCAAAAAAACATTAACCCTTTTCTTGCGATTGATGAAGAGAAGTGGTATAATACTGGTGATCTGGGGTATTTGGAAGATTCTGGCGCCCTTGTTTTATCAGGTCGCATGAAGCGTTTTGTGAAAATTGCCGGAGAAATGGTGAGTTTGCCTGCATTGGAAGATTGTCTGCAGAAAGCGGTGTCAAAAGGAGATGAAGGTGCTTTGCTAGCCATCCAAGCATTGGAGAGAGATAATGAAAGAACGCAACTCTACCTATTTGCGAATTTCCCTATGACACTAGAGGAGGCTAATGGTGCCCTTAAGCAAGGTGGCTTTTCGAATTTATGCCGATTGAAAGATGTTACGCAGCTCAAAGAGCTGCCTTTATTGGGCACAGGGAAAATCGATTATCAATCGCTTAAGAAGGACCTGGAGTCCCGTTTGGTAGCTTCTGAAGTTGGGGTTTAGCAGCGCGCTGCATGAGGCCGAAGCTGAGTAGAGTGAGCTGCGCCCAGCATGAGGCCGAAGCTGAGTAGAGTGAGCTGTGCCCAGCACGAGGCCGAAGCTGAGTAGAGTGAGCTGTGCTAAGCAGAAGAAGACAATCTACTCTTCGAATTTTTTTGCCACCTCTTTAATTTTTTTCATGCCATAGTAAAGTCTGGATTTAACGGTAGCCTCTGGTACATCTAAGGCTTCGGCTATTTCGGTTCGGCTAAGACCTTCGACGTATTTCATTAAAAAGACAGAGCGGTGTTCTTCGCTTAGGCTATCGAGTTCTTGCATGATGCAGCTATGTAAGTCTTGGCGTTGAATTTCCGTTGCTGGCGAGGGGCCGCCGACACGAATATCAAGGCGACTGCTATTGAAAAAGCATGTGTCGCTAAATTTATCGAGAAGTAGTCCTGGTCTTTTTTTCTGTTTATGATCCAGGCAGCTATTTCGAGCGATGCGGTAAAGCCATGGGCGTAGTGGGCGGCCACTATCAAATTTATCCATGTTTTGCTTGAGTTTAATGAAGGTTTGCTGCGCTATATCTTCGGCTTCATCTTGGCAGCGAACATATTGTGTGCAATAGCGCGTGATGGCATCGTAATACTTGTCGTAGAGGTGCTGCCATGTTTCCTCCTCACCTTGAGATATTTTAAGGTGAACCTCAGTATTAATAATATCTGAATCCATATAGGCCCTATTGGCAAAATTGCGCAGATGATTGTACTTATCACCGTGATTATGGAAATGAAATAAACAGGATGATGCATGTTGAGAATAAGCACATTCTCGAGTTCATTGCAGAGAGAAAGGCTGAATTTGATCAAATGAGCCTTTTCTCATGTCTGAGTGAATCAAGCTATTGTGAAGAAGTATCGATGCTCATAATTGTGGAGTCTTGATGCTATAAATATTAATATGACTACTATTGTAAGCGCCTCTACGGGGAAAAATCTTGAGTTGGCTTTGAAACTTCAGAGCTTATTGCAGGAAAAAGATGTGCAGGTGGAGCTCGTGAATTTAGTTGAGTTGGATCTGCCTCTTTATACAAGTGAGAGAGAAATATTGGGTATGCCGAGTTCTGCCGTATCCTTAGCTGAAATGTTTTCACAAGCGACAGATTTCATCTTTGTGGCCCCCGAATACAACGGGAGCTTGCCCCCAGTTTTGAATAATGCCATTGCCTGGGTGAGTCGGAGTGGAGGTGAAGATTGGCGTGCGGCTTTTTCGGGAAAAATTGCCGCTGTAGCTACTCATAGTGGCGGAGGGAATAAAGTTCTATCAGCCATGCGATCTCAACTGGAGCATTTAGGGGTGACGGTTTTGGCAAGGCAAATTCATACTCATTACCAAAAAGAATTGAATCCCGATTCTGCACGGGCTGTCATCGATCAATTGCAAGCTCTGAGGTCTTGAGTCTGACGTAGGAGCGCATCAAGTTCTCGTTATGCCAGCCTAAATGCCTGCTGAGATATTCTATTCATATCCACAATCTAGAGCCCTGCTGAGTTGTTCTATCTATATCTACAACCTAGATGCCCTGCTAAGAGAATTTATTTTGTGCCGGGAAGGCAATTAATTGATGCTAGCCATTCATCGAGTGCAACCTCCCAAGAAGGATTATTCCGGTATATCTTTGGTCCATGACTTTTGGTATGGACCAGCAGCATATGAGAGGGTACCTTGTGTTTGATGAGATTTTCGTAGTACTGCATGCTATTATAGTATGAGACAACTGAGTCTGCGCTTGAAGCCAAGAGAAAGGCGGGGGGAGTACTCTTTGAGACATTAAGTTCATTGGAGAATTTTTGATTAAATTCTTCTTTACCCGTTAAATTTTTTCTAGAGCCTTTATGGGTGATGCCATTTTTCATTGATATAACAGCATAAAACAGAATAGTAAAATTCACCTTAGCGCTTATAGTTTCAATGGGGTCATCTTTGAGTTTTCCGGCTTCATTTATTGTGCTGACTGTTGAAGCGAGGTGACCTCCTGCGGAGAATCCCCAAACGCCACATTTTTCCCGATCGATATTCCATTCTTCTGCATGGTGACGGATAATGCGTAAGGCTCTTCTTGCATCGTCACCAGGAACTTCGCTGTGCCCATTTGGTAAACGATATATTAGCACAGCTGCTGCTATTCCTCGATTATTTAAATGGTGAGCCAAGGGTGTGCCTTCACTCGTTGCGCAAACTGTACCATAGCCTCCTCCTGGAATGACTAAGACACAAGGGGTTTTCTCTGTGCTTTTTTCGGGAAGATAAAGCATGATTCGAGGTTGGGTCACATTTTTATAAAAGCCCTTTCCTGTTTCTGCTTTAGTTATTTCATTGCTTGAGGGAGGGCCTTCTGGCCATAGATCGATTTTGAGTGGCTCAGCACAATAAAGAGAGTTGATTGTTATAAGTATGAAGGTGAGAATAAGATGTTTCATGTAAAACCTTTAGGCTATTAGCAAAAGATGTAAGAGTGATAATAAAGACTGAAGCTTAGGCAATAGCCTTTGCTTTATATATTACTCTAGTGAGAAATTGAAATAAATCAAATGTTAGATGTATTCTTGGCGCAATAGTCTAGCTGATGCGATCTGGTCTTGATGATTCCTATGCTTGAGTATCGGTGTAACTGTAACAGTCTCTATCTCTATCTGAATTACAGCTTGTAATATGGCGAATCGCTTAGCTGCTCTTTAACTTCTTCCAACCCTTCACCCTGGGGGTTGCTTCTTTTCATCAGGTACATCACTTCACCCAGTTTGGTGAGAGGAATTAACTCCCCAACATAATAGTCAACTATAACATCGGGGTTTACGATATGATTAATAGCAGGATCAATATCGGCTTGAAAGACCTCAGCTTTATTTCTCACGCGCTGGTAAATTTTCCGTTCCACTTCTTTATTGGTGAGAAGTTCTAAAAGCTTACAAGGGTCTTTTTTGAGAGATTCATAGAGCTCAGGTTCGGCTTGGTATTTTGCTTCGGCGATATAAAAAGCACCGTAGTGAACTCGCTCGGAAACCGTTTGTAGTAAAGTGACATCATGCTCAAGGGATGATCCATATTGGTGGTCATCACCCTCCTCGCATAATTCTGGCAACATGTGCAGGTAGGCTTTGAGGATAAGGGGTGTGAGGTTGATGGTGTCGAGATCTGGTAGTTGAATAAATGTGTGCTTGGGGCAGCCTTTGCCCTGAATGATAAAGGGTCTTTCTTCAAGGACTTTGTAGCGCTTGTAGTGTGAGTCTAAAACTTCTTGATCCTGGAGGCGAGCGTGTAGTTTTTCCTCATATAAAGAAGGGTTGTGTTTATATTGAGCTCGATTGAGCATCTTGAAGATAATTGTCTCTTCCCTTTTTTTGAGATGCTTACGAGTCTCATCAAGGCTTGCAGGTTTTGGGCTCATTAGGGTGGAGTGTCTTATGATATGCTGCTTTATACCATATGCTGATAAAGAGCACGTCAATGTAGGTGTTGTTTTTAGTGCCCTCTCCAGTGGCCCCTCCTATTTCCATTGTGCCCCTGCTATTTCCATAGGGTCTCCTGTGATTGCTTCTCATTCAATTTCAGTTGCTGATGAAGAAAGTGCATATTAACCCTGAGGTCGTACTTGAAATTTTGCACTTTTGGTGACGATAGGAATGCTTCATAAAAAAGGAACCTCATATGAAAAAATTCATGCAACTTGTTTCTCTATTACTTGTCTTTTGCCTTTTGGCTGGCTGCCAAAAGAACGCGGAAGGGCGCAGAGCTTTAAGGGTTCCTGATATGATGGTGGTGCCGCAGTCTTTTCAGGCTTTTGAGGAGCAAAAAAAGAAAGTTCCCATGTCTAAAAACAGGAAGCAAACCATTATTACTAAACGTGTGGGCGAGAGAATTATCGCTGTGGCCAAAAAACTCTACCCAGAGGAGTGCAAAGGCTTTAAGTGGGAAGTTCAGCTTTTCGATGAACCCAAAACCGTCAATGCTTACTGCATGCCCGGAGGTAAAATAGGCATTTATACTGGAATTCTTCCTGTTTGTCAAAATGAAGCGGCTTTGGCAGCTGTGATGGGCCATGAAGTGGCTCATGCTCTTTTGAAGCATGGTAATGAAAGAGTGGCTCACCAGCTCGGGGCGAGTGGAGCCCTTTTGGCTGCGCAATTTGGTTTATCGCAGAGTAAAAAATTAAGTGGAGATATGAAAAATGCCATTTTGTCCGCTGCTGGAGTAGGGATTAATGTGGGGGCTATCTTGCCTTACTCCCGTTTTCACGAAAGTGAAGCTGACCGAATGGGCTTGTTTATGTTGGCTCATGCAGGTTATGACCCTAACGAAGCTCCTGAATTATGGCGCAGAATGAAAGCTAAATCAGGCGGCAAAGCTCCGCCACCTTTTCTTTCGACTCACCCGAGTAACGATAAAAGAATCAAGAAATTAACAGAATTGCAAAAAGAAGTAAGGTCAATTTACGCGAAGAGTAAAAAGTACGGAAAGGGAGATCGACTTTAAAAACAAGTTTTTTATCAGGAGAATGGCATCAAATCTACAGACTTTCCTCGCCAAACTCTAAATGGCTGTTTTTTAATATTTTAGCCACAGGGTACAGAGTGCACAGCATTTCTCTGAGGCTTTTGCCTGAGCTGGATCCAGGAGATTTGAAAAAAGAGCATACGGAGATTACTCTAGGAGATAACTTAGGGCAACTCAAATCGCAGTTGCTCGAGTATGCTATTCGCGTGTTCTATAGCATAAAAGGGCAAGGAAAGGAGGTTATAGTCTACCTCCACATCCCTTTTTCCATCGGAGATAGAAGTTTGAACCTTATGGAGAGAGGCGGGATTTTGATCGAATCGAACAGCTAATCGACGATTTTTTTCGTGCATGAATTGATGCAAGGACTTCAAACTTCCCGCTTTTGCAGCCTTAACCTCGATGGGAATCACGTGCTGTCCACAACTCACTAAGTAGTCAATTTCCGCATTGCTTTTTTTCGATTCCCTCGCCCAATAATGCAGGCCATCAAAATTTTGAAATACCTCCACTAAGTGTTGTCCAACATACTGCTCAGCTAAAGCTCCTTCATTGACTAATCTTTGACCCTTTGCCGTATGAGTATCATTCCACGTTAATCCCAAAATATAAGATAGCAAACCGACATCAAGAAAGAGGGGCTTTCTGAATTTTGGGTTAGCCTCAGCTCCCAACGGCACTCCATTTCCATGACTGCGCGTGATAGAGTGAATGATTTTTGCTCGCTCCAAAAGGAGAAGCAGCCCTTTTGTATGCGCAGATGGTGCTTCGGGCAATAGGTTGACGTATTTAATTTTGTTTCCAACCTGCGCTGGAAGAGTCTTAAAGAGAACTTGCATTTCAGCCAAATCACGGGATTTTGCATATTTTGAAAAGTCATCCATATAGGTCTCACATATCCCACGCTGTATCTCTTGTGCTTCAATCATGGATTTAGTTTGGAGAAACGTGTCAATGACCTCTGGCATTCCTCCCAAGAGAAGATATTCTCTTTGGTGTTCTTCCAGTTTTTGGTGAGTCGCGAGGGCAAGCGGTTTTTCGAGTGTCCAGTTATCAAGTTCATTTTTCAGAAATGGGGAGCACGCCTTCAGGTATTCCTTAAAAGTCATTGGCCCAATATGTAAGTACTTTATTCGACCTACCGGCATGGAGAACTCATGGTTGGCTAAGGTAAATTCCAAGAGCGAACCGGCCGCGACAATCGGCCACTCGGGGTACTGTTCATAAAAATACCTTAATGCTGGTAGCGCATAGGGGCATGCCTGAATCTCATCGAGAAAAATGAGAGTCTTCGAATGTAAACGTATTTCGAAGTGACTTTCCAAAGATCTCACGATCTCTTTCATATCTAATGTTTTAAAGACTGAGTTCAATTGCTGGTTTACTTCCAAATTGATCTCAGCCAGATGAAGGCCTTTGGATTCAGCAAAAATGCGTACCAAAGTCGACTTCCCAACTTGCCGTGCTCCCCTCAATACTAACGGTTTTCTTTTTTTGCTTGAAAACCAATGATTTAAGTCAATTATTCGGGTTCGTTCCATAGAGATATCATATATCACAAACTCTATTGTCAAAGAAAAGACACTGGGTAAAAAATATAAATAATATATTTTTTACCAGGTGTCTTTATTTCAGTGATGAGTGGATCGCCCTTGGTATTCAGGTCTCCAAGTTGAGAGTCAAAAAGATAAATTTGATAGTGGCCGCCCACTACGCCCATGGCTTTACCGCA
>JADGBV010000107.1 GCA_015231345.1 Planctomycetota bacterium | reverse complement strand
ACCTTCTAATGTAAAGTCCATTTCCTGCTGACCTTGAACCAAATCCCAACTAATATAAGCAGGTGCAAAACCACTCTCATCATTCAATGACCAACTACTGCTTCTTTGTGAAGAGGTACTTTGCTGCATATCAAAGAGAAAATCATGACTAAGATCAAGAACATCACTACCTATAGACCCAGTTAATTCGTTCACATGTATCTCACCTGAAAAGTTCACAGCATCTTCTTTCATCTGATATATAATTTGTAATACAGGAAAAGATGAGCCTAAAGAAGCTGATTGGAACTCCTCATCTAATGACGTTGTGCCACTAGGAACAGGAGAAGACAAAAAGAGGCTTTCAACAATACTACCCTTAACCAACTGAATCTCTAGAGAATTGACGGATTTGCTTATATCCATTGGATTTCCAGAATCATCAAAGAAAGATAATGAAATTGAGTCTAGATAAGCCTGAGCATTTATTGAGGCATCAAATTCATCTAAATTCGTATTTAAGGTCATACTCAAAACAGAAGATGATCGATATGGACGAACGATGTAGTCAGTCTTAGTTTGCATGGCATCCCCTGATCCTGCTGATATGGTCACAAGGGAACCAACCTGCTCTTCAGCCAATTGAAAACTAGCAAAGCTTAGATTAGAACGACCAGAAAAGCTTTTGAGTACCGGGATGAAAGAGTCACCCGACTCAAGGTCTATCAAATCACCCCTAAGCCTAAAAGAGACTGTTGACGCTGCAGCTAAGGTTAAGCCAGAATTTCCAGAGTTAGAGTAATCAACAACCAACTCACTATTCGAGACAGTATAACTCTTTGTGAAAGATTCTAAACCAACAATAGCGACCTCTACATCTATCTTGGATAGATAATCAGATAAATCTCCACCATCAACTCCAACTACGAAATTATCGAGAATAAATTCATCTAAGCCCTGAGCGCTAGAAACGGTTGCAGCAAATGTCATTAATTCAACATTTGGAGTTCCTTTTAAAATAACTTGGTCAGGAGCACTAATCAAAGTTACATTATCAAATTGAGTTACACTCATAGAAATAGGCTCAGAAGCGAAGCCTAGTTGATCATTAATATTACGAAGCGCTCCGGAAGGTTGACCCGTAGCAACAAGCTCTGTGAAACGCCATGTATATTCTTCACTGCTTAAATCAATTTCTGAATCTAGGTTAAAATGAGCCAATACTCGAAAATTCTCACTAGAACCATTAGCTATGATCCACGACCCACCATCAAGTGAGCTAAAGTCACTAATAACAAAATCGGCGAGATTATCGCTTCCATTTACAAAAATATTCCCTTGCGAGCATTGAAGTTCTAAGGTCGCGTATCTCAATAAGTCTGAATAAGTCAAACACTCAAAACTCATGGATTCAAGAGTCATGGACTCCCCTAAAGCAAAAATATCAATATTGAAAAGCTCTATGTTTGTGGACGACGAGTAATTCAAATCAGCAATAGTAGATGGATTTTGTATTATCAAAAGATCACCGTATTGAAAATTAAGCTTGGAAGCTTCTGCGTTTTCCAAACCATACACCTCAACAGGTCCATGCTGCACGAAATTTTCACCAACCAAACTAATCACTTGTCCAGAAGCATTATTAAGCTGAACTGTCATACTGGCTCCATCTTCGACGAGACTAACAAAGTCCATCATGAGGAAGTAAGTATTAGAAGTAGATGTAAAGATCCCTCCAGTTCCAGCAAAACCAGTTTCTTGAGTGCCAAGGGAGGCATCAAAGATAATCTCTAGTGCCAAATCTTCAACATCAATCTGCATAGAACCTGGAACAACACCATCTACTTCATCATAAACTCCATTGCCATTCGTATCAATGGCGAGAAAAACATTAGCTCCAGTAGGCATGTCTGCATCTGAATCAAAGTATTCATTGATTTCACCAGTCCATTGTAATTGCTTTAGCTGCATATCTGCACTACCGCCAGCGATGACTTCAAGTCGACTCATCATAACAGCACCATCATCCCCAGGCCTTTTAATCTGATTGATGGCAGACATATTAGTAAAGGTTAAACCATCAGCGATTAGAGTACTAGAGTTCCATGCACTTCCAGTTGATATCAAATTTTGCTTACCCGTGCTATCAAAGAGCAACTCTTCCACTGTAAACTCAACCAAATCTCCCACATTTCCTTCCGTAAGGCCTTGAATACAGAACTCAAGGCTATCACTCTTAGCGAGAAAGATTTTTGGTTCCATAAGCAAAGTAATCACGCCATTGTTAGTACTCTCTATTTGAAAACGCTCATCCACCTCTCCATCAATTAGCACAGACAAGTGGTTTAAGGCTCCCGCCTCTCCACTATTACTTACATTTAATTTAAGAGCGCTTAAATAGACATCATCAAAATCGCCCGCTTCAACAGTAAATTTCAAGACTTTTTCTATTGATTGGGCATAAATCATACCCGATTCATTTTCTTCAATTGTGAGTGGGTGAATACTGACTGAGCCTACACCTAGTGCTATAGTAGGACTATGTATAAAATCGATATTTGCACTGGAAGCACGAGCACTGTTTACGCCAACACCATTCACCGCTATAGATTCAAGCAAAATCCTATCACCAGAAGACACTTGATCGCTAATGGTAGCCTGTAATTTGAATGTATAAACATTAGAGCCTGAAATATATTCAGTAGGGTTGCTAAAAGAAAAAGTGGCTGAATCAGCGACCACACCAGTTTCCCCTAACTCCACAAAAGCCTCTTCGATGTCGTTGAAGGATAATAGCTTAAGTGAGCTAAGATTATCACTCCATGACCCGATAACTGAATCTGCCAATGTCGCAGTTACAGTTCCGAGCTCTAAGCTATCCTTAGTTACAGTCATATTCCATAGAGCAATATCTTTCACCAAAGCAAACCCTGGAGCAGGTACTTCGAGATCTTCTTCATCAGAAAGTGATTGATTCTCCTCTGTGAGCAACAATTCTGGAGGGTCAATCTCTGGATAGACCCCTAAACTATAGTTTGGTCGTTCGTCATAACTAATAACTTTATATTTTAAATGTTTTACAAAATCGACATCAACTGACTCTCTAGATGCATTTCTAATCTTTGCCACAACAACAACAGGACCATCTCCTTGGTTAAAAACATATCCTTCTTCGTATTCACGGCCACTCGTCAATAAATTCGTGTGATTTAGTGCCTCCATTGTATAAGAGGCAAGAAGCACGTAACCTTCAAGGTCACTGCTATTAGGCGGAGTCCAACTTAAAGTTGTTAGTCCATCATCATACTTCTGCTTCAAACCAACCACATCAGCTGGAGCCACATTATCATCACTTGGTGTGCCATAAATCATAAGAGGGGTTGAGTAATTACGGTCACTATCACGAATAAAAACAGCAATCTGATAGCGTTGAGCATTACTTACGTTATCAATCTCTATGGTGGAAATCGTCCCAGGGTACACATCGTTAATATATATAATAGTAACACCTTCTGTTATAATCTCATTATTTTTATAATCTTGTCCTTGATTTAAGGTAATGTTATTAGCTCCTTCTGATATCGCAACCATAGCTTGAGTTCCAGAAAGGCTATTCATGGGATTAGTCCACGATACGATTAAGCTTTCATTCTGAGATATAACTACGCCATCTGTAGCAGGCAGAAGGGGATCGTCCTCACCATCTGTAGGGATTAATGTTAAAGAACTTGGGTTTCCATAATTAAAAACATCATCAAATGAATAAACGTCATATTCATAAGACACACCATTCACAAGTTTAGTATCAGTAAGATCAGTATCTTCATTGGCTAGAAGCACCAAGCCATTGCCAATTTCTAATGACATGGCTTCATCCATAAATAGAGTTTCATTTAAAACAAGTCCATTGGAATCATTTATTGATAGTATTTCATAGCGACCGCGATTACTTCCAGAGCGGATAATCACATAATCCCCCACCACAATATCGTCATCATCACCAAAAACAGCTGTCAAACCGGCAAGACTTACAACTTGGCCAGACCCATCAGTTGACGCCCCATCGTAAACAGCTTTTGTTTCAATAAAACTGTCTTGAAGATAACTTACAGCATCGTCTGGACTCACAGATGAGCCAGCACGTTTTCTCACGAGCATGCTCCCGGCATGATCCGCATCTAGAGAGGCAGACCAACTTAATTGAATCGCACCATTTCCGCGCTGACCAGAAAAACCATCAATACTGCTAGGGGCTTCGCTATCCACAAGCAAGTCATTCGTTTTACCATGACCATAATTTAGGTTCATATTAAGTTGAGCAGATGCCGAGGTAAATAAAGCAGTTCCAAAGGTATTAGCGGTGTGATTCTTGAAAACATTAGAATCAGGTCCTGTCATGTTGTCATTCCACTGAACCATAGCAACGGCAAAAGAGTCTTGGTCAGTAATAATAGATGTTGTCCTTAAGCAGACAAAATAATCCGGACCAGCATTGTCGCCATTATTATTCGTTGGTATTGTACAAGTTTTCAGGCTATTATTAATATCTAGCTTTAACAAATCAGGATGACCGGCTCCACCCGAACTATAGGGGGACGACAAGAGGTTAACATTACGGTCAACATTATCTTCAAACTGACCATTTCGCCCAGCAACTATTAAAGAACCAGCACTGTGGTTTTGAGGTTTAGAAAAACCCGTACCACGGAGAAGGCCCAGAAAGTGATAACTACCACCGAGAAATGCCACATCTGTATAACCAATGATTTCTGAATTCACAGTAAGATAGAAAACCTTCTGCCCATTGGGATCAAAACGCTTATCTCCCCAAATGGAGTCTTGAGATACAAGCTCAACATCAGAGGAAGAAATACTTATATCTAAATTCCCAGACAAGGAATTATCGTCTTCCCACAAGGATACACCTGAGTACACGCCGAGGTCACTGTTATCAAGAGGGTTTAAGTCAGCTAAATCACCCGCTAAATTAAATTGATTCCGATTATAAAATTCAACATTGACAGCTTGGAGAGTATCCTCAAATTCACGATCGACATTTCCACCTGCCCATATATTTCCAGACGAAAGGTCAATGGATAGAACAGAAATGGGGTCGGACTGTTCGTTAAAAACACCTAGTTTTTGAGGAAGATTAGTGTCTTCCTTAATCACCGCAGGTGGCGAAATAACAGCATAGGCTCGTACTGGGTCAGTCCTTATAAAACTCCCGATATTTGTGACTAAAAGCCCGTCTTTTTTTACTGTCAAATCAACAAGATTCCCAAAACCCGTCGAGGTTTTCATTGATTCGTATTGAGGCCGTGCGGTCAGAAAGTAGTCATAACCTTGATAGGTATTCTTATAGCGAGGATCATTAGTACCCTGTAAGCTTCCATAAAAATTATGATCATAAACTTCTTGAGGCGTATCAGCCACAAGATCCGTTTGCAAAATCCAAAATTCGTCCTTGCCATCAATTGTATCAGCATTATTAAATGGTGTTGCGGTAAATGAGGAGGCATCATTACTACTGATAAGAGACAAGCTACCATCGTTAAATTCAACTGTGACACCAGCCCAGTTTTTATCACCCCACAAATCCACACCTATATCAACAGTAATGGCACCGGTAACTTCATCTTTATTTATGCTACTGATCGTTCGGTTTTCCCAATTGAACCGTGCAGGCCGAACCCATAGTTCTGTTGGCTCATTGAAGGATCCATCAGTATTATGGTCCCATACAATCACATCACCTTCTGAATACTTTCTGTTATCATCCATATCTCGATATCGTAATGTAGGTGCTCTGAAAGCTTCCATAGCCTGGCCCCCTTCAAATCCAAGATAAGTTGAATCTGATAATCTGGTTTTTTGAGCATTATAGATAATCTCATCGCCTTCATTTTCAAATCTAGACGTCTTATTGCTGTCAAGAAAGATACTTTCACCAAGACTATAATGACCACTATTATCGGCATCCTCAAAGTAGACATAATCGTTAGCACGAAATGATGACAAACGCCCATCAACCTCTTCGTAGCTACCTAAAAGAGAATAATCACGAAGACCTCCTCCAGCAGACTCAATACCATCTTCGTCTATGATAAGATCCACACATTCATCCCAATACCCTTTACTGCCTTCCCCAAGACGATCTTTCCACAACGAAAGACCTGAGAGCATATCACGAGTCAAATTAGCCAATCGACTGCTTGCAAAGTTATTATTGATTGCCACCCTAAGGCCACTAAATTTATAAAGATAACCCAAGGGCTGTTTCGCTTTAGTGTCAGTTGTGCCACATAAGTCCACACCAAATAGAGGTTCTGGAGTAAAATTATGCAAAAACTCACGAGTCGGGTATTTATTAAATCCATAATGACTATGAAAAGGAAACACATCATTTCCTCCAACAGGCCCCACCATGGCTAAATTATATAGGGTCGCCACACGCTGGTCATCATTCGTGTGCGTTACCCCCTGGCTGTACCATGAAAGATCTGTTGTGCGAATGCCTGATGCTTGAGCCACATTGCCATTGAGAGGATTTGAAGGCAATATTCTAAGCTGATTCACATACATATGGAATGATGAACCAAGAGGAGAGAGCTTATTATCACTTCCAGCAAATGAGTCCCCATCGTCGGTATGGGTCATCGTTCTTAAAGTCACAAAGAAAGTTGATTTTTTTTCATCAAATGGATCGATACTATTGTCATTATTATTTCCCATAGTGTATGAATAACCCGCTGCATAATAATGAAGACCATTATTTATATTATATTGCTGTGCTGAATTCTGGTAATCTGCATTCGTGATGAAATTTAATACAGAAGGATTAACTGCCTGATAAATATCATTATACTGACTGAAGAACCCATTAAATCCAAAAACCTGCTGCTTCGCTGTGAATAAAAAATTTGGAATCTGAAAATTAAATGTCTGTTCCGTAGGCATTCGCGTTAATACTGCCGATGAACTCCCATTTAGCAAGTTATCTTTAGTAGGATCAAATATTCCATCGCCATTATCTTTATAGATATTGACACCATCATAATTATCCGGTGATTTACCAGTACCGGTTAGTAAGCTAATCATCCCGTTCACTCCATTCTCATCAAACCAGTCTTTCGTGAAACTTTCTAATGCCACATTGTTTAGTCGAGCTGGATTATCAGGAGTCCCTCCCAAGGCCACTATGGCAAAAACAGGAGTCTGTGAAGATGCCCCTATTAAAGGGAAACCACTAGCAAACCTTCCTGATCGGCCTGATATAGATGCACTATTTTCTGGCCAATCAGGTGTAAATCTATTTTCTACCCAATTTTCAGTATCTGTGGACCATCCCCTGCTGGCTCCTGCATTTCTCGGCCAACTATTAGCATGCAAGAAAGTTCCGGTACTAACTTGAGGATGCCCTTGTGTTTGTGATCTTGACTCACTACTGGCGTCGACGTTCACCAAGTTGAGAATGCGCATAATATTTTTCATCTTAAAATTAGTGAGTTTGTCATCCCACTTTACGGTAGCTTTTAGTTTTTTATCCGTTCCTTGAAAATCCTGAAAATTTGTGCCCCCGGTATCACCAGGCTTGATGAATCTTATTCTTATTTCCTGTCTATGAAACAGAGTGCTATTCGTTGCAATGGCCACAAAATAAGATTTATAGTCCCCTTTTCCATCATTCTCCGAAACTAAATTCTTGCCATTAGTTGCATTAAGAGTTATATTAGCTGAACTGGGACTTGTGATTTGATCAACTAGAACAAGGTCTTTAGGGTTAAAATTATTGTTATTATCTAGAATAAACTTTTCATCTCCCTTATGAGTTGCCTTATGAGGGAGGCCAAATAAATAGACATCTTGAATCACGCTGATAGGTGAAATATTGAGATCTATATGATCCAACTCAACAACATTGCCGCTTGCGTTATCCTGATTTTTAAACCCACTTAAATTGTAGGTTATCTTAGCAAGCTCTGTCAACTGAGAGTTTGGCAGAATCCCCTGCTCATTTTTAGCCAAAGCCTTATATACGACTTCTAATTTCGGGGCTTCCATCTTTAAAGTATGCTCCTGGGTATTTCCAGTACTTAAGACAAATTGAAACTGAGATCCAGAATATTTTAATGGGGTAAATTTTATTATTCTACCATTCACATTTGGCTCTGTAAAATCAGTGCCTCTATCTCCCTTAAGCACAGACCACTCATTAAAGGCTTTATCACTTGTCAGTGAAACCTCATCATTAATCAGGGCTTCACCTGGTTCTTGCTTTATTTCTGCAATTACTGACACATGGAACATTGCAATAAAACAGACTACAATGTAATTAATTATCTTGAATCTTAGAATGCTTGAATTCATTTGATACTCCTAAAAAAGTCAAAAGTTAATCATAGTATTGCGTATTTGGTATAGTATATATTCATGACGTTTAGTCAAGTCTATTATTTGAACTTTTTATTCCAAATTGCAAACATTCAATATTTCGGCAATTCACATAAGCAGTAGATTAATATCAAAAAAACATACATCTTGCCTAAATAATACCTATTAACAAACTAATTATCCATAATTTTGATATTACAACAAAGGGAAATGCAAGCGTCGACTCATTTTTTGTTCTTTTTATTACATTTAGATCGTGGATTAATAATTAATTTGATTCATTATGCCATCGAACATTAATTAAACCTAGTAATCACGCTCTTTTAGGCATCTTATGCATCGCAGGTTTAGATTCAACTTAACCTTCTGTTTTTAAGAGAGAAACTGTTCAGTCTGTCTTTTCTTAGGCACAAACAAGTTTGAAGACACCTAAGCCATTATGCAGATTGCGGACCTTTAACCTTGTATTAATTCAGAGTAATCGTAGGATCACTTGAAACAGACATGATAATCAATGATCCATATTTGGCATATGCCTATGAGAATAAATTAACTTATCACCTGAGACACTACAGCCTCAAGATCCTGTTCAGCCTAAGAACTAGCTTTTGGGACAGCCTCTAGTTAACTCACCCTTACTATGGAAACTTGATTAGACGATACCCCCCTCCTCCTTATCAAATTTATAATGAAGTTTTCCGGAAAGATCAGCGCCAGATGAAAGATTATTTGTAATCGTACGATTTTTTATATCGATTATTGAGTTACTATCAAGAAAGTCAAAGGGTTCACTCATTAAAAATGTACTATTCTTTCGTCCAACACCATCAACCTCATAAACTTTATAGCTGTTTCTCCACCTCTGGCCATAAACAAACTCAGTCAGCACCAATTCCTTATCCCCATCAAAATTGAGATCCAAGAAGAAAAAGCTCGTAGAGGGCATTCTATCCACAATAGTCGGCTCTTCATAATCAAGAGTGGCATATAATTGGGATGTACCCATATAATAACCACCATCTAATGTTACCGTCCCAAACCACTCAGAGCTGATTGGCACACCAAAATTATTATTAGTAACAGAAAATGACTTGCAACGATCCTTGTGTTTGAATTCCATTATAGCAGGGCCAAGCAGATACCCCATAACCTTTTCATGCGGCCGCCAGAAAACCGTAATCCAATAGTCTTCGATCGGTTTATTATAGGTAAAAACGACGGTCTGCTCTAACTTCTCTTTAAATGAGCCCTGCGCTCTGTTAACTTGACTTTCCACAGACTCCACCGTTTCGATGCTCACCTCCTCATCGGATATTCCTCTAAGTTTACTTAGAAGCCCACCAGCTTCTGAAACCCCCAACACTATTTTATTATCAGCAATTTTAACATCCGAACACCCACTTTGCTTGATCAGATGACTTGAATCTATATCGCTAGGTTTCTTGACCATCTTAAGAGTGTTACCAAGAATCTCGATCCCTTGAGTACTTTTGGCTTCTACTGTAGTTAACGAAGGATCATCCTGATCAAATATATTACTGACCACCCGAATATTTTTGTGAACTGGAGCCATTGGATCCACTTTTTTATTTTCAGGGTGAATAGAAATAGGCTGACATTTGATGAATGTGTTATTTTCGATCAATATATCCTTAACAGCTCCCGATTCAAACCAGCTTTTGCAGTCGCCTGCGATAAGAATAGATGCACGGGGAGTATAGCAAAACACATTATTTT
>JADGBV010000106.1 GCA_015231345.1 Planctomycetota bacterium | reverse complement strand
TGGTTATGCCGGTGCAGGCTTATACGATAGTATAATGGTACCTGAAGCTAAAGAAGAACTTATCAATTATTCGCAAAGTCCTTTGCTTTGGGATGAAAACTTCCAGAAGAATTGCTTTAATTTACTCATTCAGGCGGGCTTAGAAGTTGAAAAAGCTTTCGGCTCAGCTCAAGATATTGAAGGAGTTTTACTGGGAGATAAAATAAGTATTGTACAATCCAGGCCTCAAGTAGGTCTGAATAATGTCTCAAAATAACAAGTTTCTTATCGGCAATCAAACGGCTTGGTCGGCTTCCAGCATGATGGAGCCTTTTGAGTATGCCATAGACCATCAATTCCAGTCCTTTGAGTGGTTCCCAGACAAGAAAGATGAAGGGGGCTGGCAGGCCGCAGATCTACCCATTGAGGCTAGAGAAGAAATAAAAACTAAAGCTCAAGATGCTGATTTGCGCTTAACTGTCCATGGCTCTTATGGCGCCAGTGTTTATGAGGAAAGTGGCATAAAGAGTATTTGCGATGATTACTCTTTTGCCAAGGATATCAATGCAGACCTTCTTAATATCCATATCGAAACGGAAAAAGATATGAAGGACTTTGCTCAGGCAATTGCTGAGCTGTGTAAGCATTTTGATAATCCCAACATCGCTTTGGCCATTGAGAATACACCAGTATCAACTCCGAGTCATTTTAATCGTTTATTTAGCCACCTTAAAGACTGTGATTTAAATGGCATTAAAGTGGGTATGTGCTTTGATCTTGGTCATGCCAATTTATGTGGGGAGACCAGAAATGATTACCTAAAGCATTTGGACTTAATAGAAGCCCATGTGCCTATTATTCATTTGCATTTTCATGAAAATTGGGGAGATGCTGATATGCACCTCACTTTATTTACAGGTCCATCATCGCAAAATGATGCGGGTATATTTGGTGTTACGGAACGTTTGATTAAGCGAAATTACTCCGGTAGTGTCATTTTAGAGCAATGGCCAGACCCGGTACATTTATTGGATCAGGCGAATGACCGGCTAAGAGGGATTGTTCAGACGCTTTTACGTTCTGCTGGTGATGAAAATGCCTCTTCTGAAGAAGCTTGCCATGGTGATAGTGATTCTAAAAGTACTCATGTTGCGAATAGCGAAAAAGCAAAAACTGATTCCACTGATGAGCGCGCCACAACAAAGAATGATAAGCCCCAAAAAACTTTGACCTCTTCGCCAATGGCAAAATCTTTAGCTGAAATGAGTGAGCAAAAAACGAGTTGGCGAACTCGTCTTCAAGGACTATATGAATTCTTGAATGCTGATCCTGCTATCAAGGACACATCGGATACCGACTCTGAAGAGCGACTACGCTACGCGGCTATTTATATGCGTTTCTTAGGAACAGGCGAACTCACCTGCACAGAAGACGGTGGCCATTACCGCCCTTGTCACCATGCTGGCCTAGCTCAGAAAATTTTAAATAAAGCTTATGACTTATCCGGTGAATCGTCCATGTGGTTACTCAGGCGTTTGGCCCCTTGGTTGCCTTCTTATGAAGCTGAATACACGCGAGGGGAACCCCTTACACGTATTCGCGATATAGCTCACCGCAATGATATTCCAGGTGAATTAAAGCGCGAAATCAAAACTACTTTGCAAAATAAACTGCACCGCTCGGCTGGCCCGGAGGATTTAATTCAAGCCAGGAAACTTCAGGAGAGGTTTCAAAATGATCCCGGGCATTACCCACACGACTTCTTAAAAGAGTTCGACCTTTTTATGGTTGAACTGGAAGACTTTTTTAATGCCTCAAGTCTAAAACGTTTACTCAAAAGGCTAGGGAAGGGGCAGTGGAATGATGAATTAAAAGCTTTTAAAAGCTGGCGGCAAAAATGGGAAAGTGGACAGGTCAAAGCAACTCTTCAAGAAATGAATCACGGTATGGAGTTGGCGTATGAGTTAAGACGATCACTGCTGAAAGACTGGTCAGGTTTTGAAAATTCTGAAGATCAGTTGATCTTTCTTTGCGATATCGCCATGGAGGACTTTCTCTTTACGCTTATTAGCAAACAAATTAACGACTTAGGAGTGAAGCATGCTAATCTGACAGATTGGCAAGGTATCCTACAGACTTTACTCAAGCACTTAATGTTGAGCGATGTAGAGGCGAATCACTGTAAGGTATTGCTTGAGGAATCTGCCCAGTTAGATCAAGATCAGGGTACAAAAGAAGAGAATTTACGGCAACTAGCCTGGATAGAACGCTGTCTTCACCTAACTGAAGGTCACAGTGATACACGGTACGAACTCTTGCAGAACCCTGCTGATGATTTAGGTAATGCTTTAAATATAGATGCTTTCTCTCTGAGTACCTATGCTGAAGGTGATATTCGAGGTCATGTGCTTTATCAGGTTTCACGTGTTGCTACAAAATTACGATCTCTGAAAAGGGAAGAGTGTGGCTTTTCACCTTGGGATGTGATTGTGCCTGGTGTGGCAAAGGGTAAGGTGATTTATGCTGAACGCTTAGCAGAACAAAATTCACATTCTGGTATTGTATTGGTGCCACGCCTTGAAGGCGATGAAGAAATTCCTCTGGGGATCAGGGCTATTGTAACTCGTGATAGTATCCCACATCTTAGTCACATTGCGATTCGTGCCCGTCAGCAAGGTGTTGTGATTGCCTGTGCCATTGAAGGACAACTTTTCGAAACCCTGCTTTCTAGTGAAGGAGAGTACCTGGAGTATGAAGCAGGTGGATTGGGCGATTTGAAAGTGAAGAGGATTAAAGAAGAGGAGGCACAGGACACAAAGAACCAATTACCAACTCAAGAGGAGCAAAGCAAGCAGGAAGCTGAAGGAACTCAAGTATTAGCTTGGAAGCCAGACTCTCCAGTTAAGTTGCTTGAGAGTAAGGACTTTGATCCTTTGTTGTGTGGTTCTAAAGCTGCTGGCATGAAGAAACTCAGCGCAGTCAAGAATGCAAATTCATTTGAGCTTCCCTTGTCATATGCTCTGCCTTTTTCAGTATTAGAAGAGGCTATAAAAGAAAGTGCCTACGAAGCCGAGATAAATATGTTGATTCAAAAAATCAACCACAAGGATTGTGCTGATAATCCCGAATTACTTGAAGGTCCAATCAAGCTTTTATCAGAACTATATGGTCAGTTAGTCGTGCCAAAGAAAGTGCTAAAAGAGATTTCTTCTAAGTGCTCTAAAGGTCGATGGGCAATACGATCAAGTTCAAACTGTGAAGACCTCCAAGATGTTGCTGGAGCTGGATGGCATGATTCTCTTCTGGGAATCGCACCTAAAGATATAGGCTCTTCTGTGCCAGAAGTCTGGGCATCCTTGTGGAATAAAAGAGCCGTGATGGGTCGTATGAGTGCTCAAATATCTCAAAGCGAAGCTTCAATGGCTGTGCTTTTGCAGCCTGTTATTGAAGCTGATTATTCATTTATTTTACATACTGTTAACCCTCTTAATTCTGATGATAGTGAAGTGTATATGGAATTGGCGCAAGGATTATGCGAAATTTTAACTTCAGCGACGGCTTCAGGCTCCCCTTATCGTTTGCTCTATCATAAAAAGACATCTAAAGTGAGTCTACTTAACTATAGCTCTTATACAGATAAATGGCAGATAGGGAAAAATGGTGCTCTTGTGAAAAGTTGGGCTGATTACTCAAATGATGAGTATTGGACTAAGAAAGAGGCTTTGCAAAAAACAGCAATGCGACTAGGCAAGTTGGCAATGGAGATAGAGAAGCAGTTTGGTTGCGCTCAGGATATGGAAGGAATGCTTGTCAGTGAGAATATCCATTTCGTGCAAAGTCGTCCTCAAGTCATCCATCAATCTTAGATATTGATACTTCTCAAATATTTCAGCTCTTACTGTGACCACCAATAATGCCTGAACAAAGTACAGCTCCTCACTTGCTTGCCCTATTTGAAAAAAGAGTTGAAGGGGATGATGCTTTACTAGAGATGGCGAGAAGTCGTTTTGAGAAAAATGAAATTGGTGCAGAAGTTTATGCCGGTTCTCCCGAGGAGCTTAGGTGGCTATTAAGCATTCAGCCTAAAAATACTGCGCCATTGGTTGTACACCTGCCTCGTTATCTGAATTTACTCAAAGATGAGCACTTAGAAACGATCTCTTTATTTATTCAAGCCGGTGAACATTGGGTTTATGGTTATGTGCTGCATGACACTAAGGAGCTGGAAAGTAACCCCTCATCTTATTACCGAGCCTTACAAAAAGTGCAAATCCTTTTGTTGGATGCCGGTAGCACAGCCATGTTTTTTCTTGAATACGCAGCAGGGATCAGCATAGATTCTTTTGCGGATATTTTTAGAAAAGCAGAGCCTTTAACACAAGTGAGTGCCTGTGTTGATACTGGACATGTGGGTATACGCCAAGTGAGAAAAGCCTTTAATGCCAAGAATGATACCCTTGACCCTTGTTCTTTAACGGTTCATAGCCCTGAATTACAAAATGAGGCCATTTATTCTCTATTAGAAGAATCCACCCGCACTGCTTTGCCTCATTTACTGACTCTCTTAGTAGAGCTACAAAGTCTTGGCAAACCCATTCATATTCACCTTCATGATGGGCATCCTCTTTCTGAGTATAGCCCCTATGGAGTTTCTGATCACTTAGGATTCTTTGAAAGTTTTTCTCTGCTATCTGGGTCCAAAGAGTTGAAACTTCCGACTCTATATGGCCCTTCTGGTCTTAAAAAAATCATCAATGCTCTTGATGGCAATGTGGCGAAGAATGTAAATAGCATTACTTTAGAGTTTCACCCTATTGTTGGCCGCCATCGCGATTTAGATGAAGAGGACTTAGTCTTATTTCAGCATTGGGATGTTCTTGATAATGCAAAATGCATGAATGAGTGGCTTCATAATATTGAAAGACATGTTGGTTTGATTAAAGGTTTTCTTGCTTAGAAGCTATGAGGTGGTTCGCAAAACCTTCTATAATCATAAGGATGTCATTACCGTTTTTTCTGATAAACCTGTAAGGTGGCATGACGCGAAACTCCCTGAAAAACTTGGCTAATACCATAAGAGGTGCAGCGTGATATAAAAGAAGTGCCGTTATATATTTTTTGTAGAATAGGCTGCAAAAAGGGAACTTCATCTTTAAGCCCCTTCATTCCATCTAAGCCTGACTCTTGAAGGCAAACAAAATCGGCCTTCTCGAAATCTCTTCTTACCTGAGTCGGGTTCAGTAAGAACTGGTGAAAACTCTCAGGTCGGCCTCTCTCTAAGGAGTAACAACCTATTTTAATTTTAAGCTTCCTTAGCAAAGATAAGCTAGGGAAAGTCAAAAATAAATAGCCTCCTTTTTTTAAACACCTATTCATTTCAATGATTGCATCGTTATAGCCTTCCCAGAAATGTTCGATCACACCTAAAGACCAATAACCATCTAAAGAGCCACTCTTATAAGGTAAATCGGTGATGGAACCCATATGTAAATCGAGTTCTGGCACAGATTTTTTAGATCGATTTAGAGTATTGATCGCGTAATCAATTCCCATAGCTTTATAACCATGATGTTTGAGACAATTAACTTTAGTTCCTAAGCCGCAGCCACCATCTAAAATAATGGAACCTTTGGGGAGGTATTTGGAAGTTGTTTTTAAGATAAGCCTATCGTTTAGGTTATTTCTCATTTCTTTAGGGATATCATAATTATTCCAGCTTTTATCCCATACATCAGCTGAAATCTCGCTGTGAGCGCAACAAATAATTCTATTAAATTCGGGTTGATAATATTTCATAGAAAAAATCTGAATTTTAAGACATTCTAGTGACCTATAAGAACACACCAGTTAGATATTCACATTCCTCAAGATAAGCTCTATGATAGAGCATAGGCTATAGTTATTGGCTTCCTAGGTGCTTTTCTCAGAGTTCATGTGGGTAGTGGTAAAGGTTTTGCGTGAGCAATAAGAATCAAGACCTAGGGCTACATTTTCTTCAAAAGAATCGTTAGATAAGGCAATTCTTTCTCAAAAGTGAAAATAAACTATAAAACGTGCTTATGAGCTTATAATAACAAGGTTCTTAGTTCAGGAGATGGCCCAGTGGAAATCGATTTCTTTTGGTTATGCGTGAATTTGCTTGGGGGTTTAGCCATTTTTCTATATGGCATGGAGCTTATGACCGATGCCTTGAAAGATGTCGCAGGCACAAAACTAAGATCTCTTTTGGCCAAATTGACCACAAATCGTGTGAGTGGAGCGGCTACGGGAGCTTTTGTCACGGCAGTGATACAATCTTCTTCAGTCACCACAGTTTTGGTTGTGGGCTTCATTTCTGCGGGGCTCATGACACTAGAGCAGTCTGTGGGAGTGATTATGGGTGCAAATATTGGAACCACCATTACGGCTCAGATGATTGCTTTCAAGGTGACAAAGTATTCAATGATTCTCATTGCTGTGGGCTTTTCTCTGCTCTTTTTTGCAAAAGATAAGCAAATTAAGAGTATTGGCAATATGATGATGGGTTTGGGTCTGATCTTTTTTGGCATGTATCTCATGAGTGAAGCTACAAGACCATTACGAACTTATGACCCCTTTATTGAATATATGAAAAGTATGGATCAAGCCATGTTAGGAGTCATCGTTGGCGCAGCCTTTACTGCTGTGGTTCAAAGCTCATCTGCGACAACAGGGATTGTCATTGTCCTAGCTTCTCAGGGTTTTATTTCCCTGGAGGCTGGTATTGCTTTGGCTTTTGGAGCGAATGTGGGCACTTGCGCTACGGCAATGCTGGCAAGTATAGGAAAATCCAGGCGAGCCTTGCAAGCCGCGCTGGCACATGTGGTTTTTAATGTGTCGGGAGTTTTAATCTGGATTTTCTTTATTGATTATTTGGCTGATTTTGTGCGTGCGATTTCACCTGTACATGATGTGCCAGATGGAATGGAAAAATTGGCAAAAGAAACCCCAAGGCAAGTTGCTAATGCCCATACGATTTTTAATTTGTCCAATACGATTATCTTTTTGCCTTTTTCATACTATATTGCCAAACTTATCAATACACTTTGCCCTGATAAGAAAGCGCAAATAGAGGACGAACATGAACTTCTGTATCTAGATGACATGTATTTGCATAACCCTGAACTGGCTTTGCACCAGGTGCAAAAGGAGATTGGGCACTTATCCTCTCACGTCCTTGATATGGTAGAGAAAGCTCCCGAAGTGATCTTGCAAGGAAAGATCGAAGAAGTAAAAGAAATTGAAAAAATGGATGATGTGGTGGATTTTATATATGTAAGAATTGCAAAATATATGGGGGCTTTATCGCAGGAGAGTCTGAGCTCTGAACAAAGAGTGTTGATGGATCATTACATCTCTATTAATAATCATTTGGAAAATATAGGTGACTCCATTGAGACGAACTTAGTGGGCTTGGCTTTTGACCGAATTGAAGAAGGGGTTGTCATTAGCGATGGGACGATAAAAAAAATGAAACCCATGCTTAATGTCGTTACGGGTAGTATGAAAACTCTTACAAGTGTCTTGAACGGGCAGGGGCAAAGCGATCTTAAGAAAGTCCTCGATAAAAAGAAAGATGTGAGGAAAATGGGCCATGATATTGTAGCGCATTTAGGGGAAAGGTTGTCGGCTGATGCACCGAAGCGTATGGAGACTTATAAAATAGAAAATGATATTATTGAGCAGTATAATCGCATCTTTTACTTTAATCGCCGTATTGCCCGCCGTTTAGAGTTGGTGATAAAATCAGTAGAGCCGCTGGAAAGTTAATGCTTATATCTTAATGCGTATGGCTATCCGTATAAAAAAATGCGAATAATTTATAAAATATCCGGAACAAAAGTTTGTTCGTGCATGGGGGGGCGAATATAACTCTCGTCATCTTGTCGTGGAGGCAAGGTGATTTGCTCTGGCGTGAGGTCTTCGTAGGGGATGAGGCTCAAAAAGTGATGCATGCAGTTGAGGCGGGCTCTTTTTTTGTCGTCAGCATTCACAACATACCAAGGAGCCTGTTTTATATCAGTGTAGCGAAACATATTATCTTTTGCTCGTGAATATTCGACCCACTTGGATCTAGACTTCAGGTCCATTGGACTCAGCTTCCATCTTTTAGTGGGATTGGTAATGCGAGCTTGGAAACGCCTTTCTTGTTCTTCGTCACTCACCGAAAACCAATACTTGATTAAAATAATACCTGAGCGAATGAGCATGCGTTCAAACTCAGGGCATGACCTTAGGAATTCTTGGTACTCGTCTTCTGTGCAAAAGTCCATGACTCGTTCCACTCCCGCTCTGTTATACCAGCTTCTGTCAAAGAGTACAATTTCGCCAGTTGCGGGTAGGTGAGGGACATAGCGTTGAAAAAACCACTGAGACTCTTCTCTTTCAGTAGGAGTTCCCAGGGCAACGACTTTGCAGATGCGCGGGTTGAGGCTTTCGGTGAGTCTTTTTATGGTGCCCCCTTTGCCAGCTGCGTCTCTGCCTTCAAATAGAGCGACGACTTTTAATCCCTTTAGCTTAACCCACTCCTGCAATTTGACCATTTCAATTTGCAGTTTTTCGAGTTCTTTTTCATAGACAGAATTCTTAAGTTTGGGCTTTTTGGGCCTTTCAGCTTCCATATGAGCCGTATCAACATTAGACTCTTTGTCAGTTTTGGGGCTATTCTCGTCTGTTTGTGGTTGATCTGTTTTGTTTTGATCTTTCTTTGATTCCTTGTTTGTTTTGGATTGGCTCATTGCTGATAAGATTCCGTAATAAGGAGTTTTGTGAAGCTGATAATAACGCCCTGTTTAAGATATAAGTGTACTATGGCTAGTAAAGTATTTCCGCATAAGCACGGAAAAACTCCGTAGCTCCCCAAGCCTGCTCACTACAACCACGGGGGTAGTGACGAGAAATGCCATCCCAGCTTCCATCCATGATTTCTGAGATATTTGCAATGCCGCCTTCGCCTAAATGTTGCTTAATGCATTCGAAAAGTTGCTGAATTTCTTTTTTTGCATCGGGGTGGTTATCAAAGGCTTTAACATAAGCGATCATGAATTCTCCCAGAGGGTGAGACCATGCAGTGCCATTGTGATAAGCAAATTTTCTTGGGTTTTGTGACTGGATAGGGGAACTTCCTTCTGCGCCACTATAAGAGCCGCAGTAGCTAAAACCATCAATGGAAACGGTGTCTTCAGAAAGTGAGCGGATGCCACTTGGTATGACGAGTCTGTCCATCATTTGTTTGACAACTTTTTGAGCTTTTTCTCCTTCTAGAATACCGAGTGAGATCGCTATTGATTGGTTGGAACGGAAAGCGTAGTCTTTGATTGCATCGAAAGCGCCTTGTTCTTGCTCTGCTTGTAAGTTATCAAAGAGATACTCTCCCTCTTCATTCCAGAAGAGTTTGAGGAAATTATCTTTGACCTGTTTGGCTAAAGTTTGATATTGATTTTTTAGTTTTGTGTCTGATAGATTCGTACTTAGGAAGTTAAGAGCACCATGCCATAAAGCTTGTATTTCAACGGGGTAGCCTTTTCTAGGTGTGCATGCGGGGTAGTTGGTGTCCATCCATGTGTAATGGGATGGTGAGAAAATTAAACCACTATTTTGATCCATCACAATACCATTTTCTGTGCCGGAGATGTAATATTGTGCTATGCTATCCAATACATTGAGAATGCTTCTATCGGAGCTGATTTTCTCTTGGAGGATGGCGTCACTTCCGACTTCTTTAATGTAATTATCCACGACTTGAAAGAACCATAGCTGTGCATCGACGGTATCGCGATTTCCCGCTTCCTCACCTTCAATAATATTTGGCAGTGTGCCTTTTTCTTCAAAGCGGGCAAAGCGTAAAATAATGTCCTTCACTTCAGCAGTTCTGCCAGCTTTAAGCATGCCGAGCGCTGCGATAAAGGTGTCTCTTCCCCAGTCAGTGAACCATGGAAATCCAGCAATCACGGTTTTTAAACCATCTCGGTTTACAATAAACAGATCGATGGCAATGGCTAATTGCTGCAAGAAGTCATCTTGCCTATACTTTTGCGGGATTTGCTGAATCACACCTTTCAATCTTTTTTCTTCTGCGGCAAATAAGGACTTAAAAGACTCCTTTGAGAAATATTCTGGGCGATTCTGCGGGAGTTGTTTCTCTTCTCTTGCAGCCAGGGCTATAAGCGTTGTTGTGTCCCCCTCTTTTGGTGTGATGGCAAAATAACCAGGTGAAAAGACATCTTCTCCTGAAGCTTGACCACG
>JADGBV010000105.1 GCA_015231345.1 Planctomycetota bacterium | reverse complement strand
CTTTTTTAGGTCAATTAAGTCAAGTAGATTCCGAGTATGAAGGTATTAGTGAAATTCAAAACAATATGATTAGCACTGATCATTACCCTATGTATGCCTTAAGTAAAGATAAGTCAGCCTTAACTTATCTCTCCTTTAATCCTGATTCTTTAAAACGTATTCAATCTTCCGATTCAACAAATCAAATCCTAAGGGACGAAGTTCCTTGTGACTTACGTCTTGGAGTCAATTTTAAGAACGCATACATGCTCAAGCGTAAGTTTATGCAGGAATGCGTAAAGAACCGAGTTCTAGCAGGCTGGCGACGTCAAAATCGATTGGACCGCATAGATTTCCTCTTCGGCAACCCTATACATATTGGCAAAAGAGTAAGTCTCACTCTTATTGAAGATAATAATATTTTCCCCAAAGCCGAATCAAAATACGATAACCTTATCTATGGATTGCCGAAGTTTCAAGGAATGAAAAGCCGAAAACGACATGGAAGTGCGGCCAATGCCTTTAACCATCTTCCTGATTTCGTACAAAAGCTCAAGTCGGTAGATGCATTTATTAGTATTGAATCAAATGGATTATTTTTCGAAAATCATATCCAAATGGATATAAAAGAAGAGACTCAAAACCAAGCCGGTGGGGTAATAATGCCTAATGAGCAAAGTGAAGCCACTCTTGATTTTGATGAGGAGTAAAATAATTCCAAAATCATAAAAATTCTCAGCACTTTTTATAATAGCCATAGAGGCCTCAGTGAAAACTGAGTTTCCCCTCTTTGGCTATTTATTTTTGTCAGCACAATATTCAATTTATTGGGCATACAAACCCCATAAATGGTATTGTGGAGCTTAAATATTCTCAATCACGAAATAATTAGTGAAAAAACTGCTTTGGGGTGTATAATAACACAGCACAAGGCAGCAAATGAATATATCACAAGCACTTCTCCCCGTTTTACTTTTCAATTTACTTGAAAATGACGGTGATCGTCAATTTTTTTTTTCCCGTCAAAATAATAACTGGATAGGTTCTACGCCCCTAGAATTCAGCGAAAAAGTGCTTGAAAAGGCTCTTTATTTACAAAGCCAAGGCGTTAAAAAAGGTGATTGTGTCGGAATTATGCTCGAGTCTGACCCTGACTGGCTGGTATATGATTTTGCCGTGCAATGCTTAGGAGCCATTACAGTTCCTCTTTTTGTCGACGTCTCAAGTGAGTATTTAGAAAGCGAAATTCGCCAAACTAAGATGGTGCAACTTTTCACCAATGAAGAAGGGGTGATTAAATTTAAAAGCATATTAGACAATTACCAGAACACTTTAAGTGTTATTGTTCATGAAAATCAGACGCCAGAGTCTAAATTAAGCGGAGTGAAGAGTCCCACTCATACACCAGTTGAAATTTGCCAAAAACTTCAATCCTTATGCCCTGAGCTTACCCCAGATTGCACCGCAACAATCATATTCACCAGTGGCTCCACTGGAGAGCCAAAAGGCGTTGAATTAACTCATACGAACCTACTCACACAAGTAATTGGTGCAGCTGAAAGATACGGCCTTACAGCAGAAGATAGGGCCATTAGCTGTTTACCTTTGGCCCATATTTTTCAACGAATGGTCAGTTATACCTATATATATTCTAGAGTGACCATTCATTTTGTTGATGACATCAAGAAAACAGGCCAATACATCAAAGAGCTTAGGCCAACGATCGTAACTTTAGTCCCTCGCATCTTGGAAAAAGTCTATGCGAAAATGAAAGAAAAGGCCAAAATGAATTCCTTTTTACTGAGAAATATCGCTCTAAGAGCTATTTACTGGGCTAAAAACTCCGATTTATCTCAAAAGAAAGACGCAGCTTTGTTTCGTCTGATTGATAAACTTATATTTACAAAATTCAGACAAGCCATGGGTGGGGAATTGAAGTATGTGATTAGTGGTGGTGCTGCTCTGAGGCCAGACATACATCAGTTTTTCATTAATGTTGGCATCCCAGTTTATCAGGGTTATGGCTGCACAGAAACATCTCCTGTTATTGCTTGCCAATACCCAGGCTGTAATACTGCAGGAAGTGTCGGTACTGCATTCCCTGGTGTCGAAGTTAAAATAAGTGATAAGGGAGAGATTTGCGCTAAAGGGCCTGGAGTCATGAAGGGATATTTAAATAATCCTTCCATAAGCAATGAAGTCCTCACAAATGACGGCTGGTATCATACAGGTGATCGTGGACAATGGACAGAAGAGGGCGATTTAAAAATAACCGGCAGATTTAAAGAACTGGAAAAAACATCAGGAGGAAAATTCGTCTGTGTGACAACCATCGAACAAAAGCTAGCTCGTATCCCTTGGGTTGATATGGCCATGGTTCTGGCTCATGAACGAAATTTTGTTTCCTGTTTACTCTTCGCAGACTTTGAGTATCTAGAGTCACTTAAAATAAAGAGTGGCTTTGAATATTCAACATTAGAGAACAAAGACTTTCTTTACAGCAATAAAATGACAGAGAAAACAGATGATGCCATTAAGCAAGTAAATTCCTCTTTAAACGCATGGGAACAAATTCGAGAGTATCGCTATATATCCAATCCCCCCTCACTGCTTATGGGAGAAATCACTCCCACAATGAAAATCTGTCGACATAAAATAATTGAAATACATGCCCCCTTAATCGATTCCATATATCCACGCGAGGATTAATCATGAAAGGACGCATCGCAATTATAGATGGCTTACGCACGCCTTTCTGTAAGGCTGGAGGTATTCTTCAGCATACAGAAGCGGATGATTTAGCTGCTCACCTGATCAACGAAATGTTCTGGCGACAGAAAGTCACAAGGGACGATGTGGACGAAGTCATTTTTGGCAATGTCATACAACCAGTCCACGCCCCCAATATTGCTCGTGTAATTGCCCTAAAATCCGGTCTACCTCATAGCACTCTAGCTCATTCTGTTCAACGCAATTGCGCTTCAGGGATGGAGGCCATCACAACAGCTGCCAGTAAAATTCTAGGTGGCGAAGCTAATCTTATTATAGCTGGGGGAACAGAATCCATGAGTCGCGCCCCCCTACTTCTCAATGATAAAATGAAAGCTTGCCTCGAGGCTTTATTGAAAGCAAGAAGTCTCAGCGCAAAAATCAAAATATTACTGAGCATTCGCCCCGGTCACTTTAAACCAGTAATTGCTTTATTAAAAGGGCTAACCGACCCTGTCTGCGGGCTCAATATGGGCCAGACAGCAGAGCGAATTGCAAGGGAGATGGCTGTTCAAAGGGACGAACAAGATGCTTACGCCTTAGAAAGTCACCATAGGGCCATTAAAGCTTACGAAGAGGGTTTCTTTGAAAGTGAAATTTCAGCCATTGCTCCTACTCCAAACTATAAGGCACTCATTAACCAAGATGATGGTATCCGACATGACCTAAGCATTGAGAAGCTCAAAAAGATGCGCCCCTATTTCGATAGGGCTTGTGGTTCTGTTACTATAGGCAATGCTTGCCAAATTACAGATGGCGCAGTAGCTTTATTCTTAAGTTCAGAAGAATATGCAAAAGAAAGAAACTTGAATATTTTAGGTTATCTTACAGGCTATGCTTACTGCGGTTTAGAGCCAGAACGTATGGGCTTGGGCCCTGTCTACTCGACAGCTAAATTACTCAAACAAGAAGGCACACCTGACAAACTTGAAGATTACGATCTTATGGAAATCAACGAAGCATTTGCAGCTCAAGTTTTAGCATGTGCTAAGGCATTTTCTTCAAAAGAGTTCTGCAAAAACCACCTCGGCCTTGATGAGCCCTTAGGAATCGTTGACCCAAATAAACTGAATATTCATGGTGGTTCCATTGCACTTGGTCATCCCGTAGGAGCAACAGGGGCTCGGCTTGTTTTAACCTTACTCCGAGCCCTCAAAACAAAAGGGCTCAACCGTGGAATGGCCTCACTCTGTGTTGGTGGTGGCTTAGGCGCATCACTGTCTTTGGAGGTTGACCATGAGTAATGCTTGGAGCTTAATCAAAGAGGAAGGCGGCATAATCAAATGTATTTTTGATCTGCCAGGTGAGAAAGTCAATAAGTTCAGTTTTGCAGTCATGCAAGAATTTGCTGAAATTCTAGAAGAATTAAAGACGGCCAAAACGACGGATACTCTTATTATTATGAGTGCCAAGGAGGGGATTTTCATCGCCGGTGCTGATATCAATGAAATCAGTCAGATCAAAGACAAAGAAGATGCCTATGAGAAATCAAAATTAGGCCAGAAGATTTTCAATAGCTTGGAAAATTTACCCTGCAAAACAATCGCCTACATTCATGGAGCCTGTATGGGCGGAGGAATGGAATGTGCATTAGCTTGTGATTACCGAATAATAAGTGATGATGAGACAAGCAAGTGTGCCTTGCCTGAAGTTAAATTAGGCATTTTGCCGGCATGGGGAGGCACATGGCGCTTTAGCCAATTAATAGGCCTAAGCGCTTCACTTCCTTATATGCTCACAGGCAGGAATATACCAGCAAAAAAAGCCTTTAAAATTGGTTTATGTGATGCCATTGTGGCTCATGAATATAGTCAAAGTGAGCTTCAGCGTTTCTGTCAGCAAATACATGAAAATTCACCGCATAAAGCCATACTCAAAAAACGAAAAAAGAGAACAAATTTATTCATGCGCTCACTAGAAAGAAACTCTTTGGGAAAAGACTTCATTCTGAATCAGGCCCTCAAAAGCACCTTAAAACAAAGTCATGGTCACTACCCTAGCCCAGAAAAGATTATTGAGCTTTTAAAAAGCTACCCAGGCAAATCCAGTTCTGAAGCGATGGAACTGGAAGCGCAAGCTTTTTCAGAACTTATGCAAGGTGAAGTTTGTCAAAACATACTTAAAATTTACCTCGCAAATGAGGAGTTAAAGTCTCATGGTAAGACTTGCCCAACTTCGATTCCCAAAAAATCGCATATGGCAGTCTTAGGAGCTGGTATAATGGGAGGCGGTTTGGCTTGGCTCATCTCATCCAAAGGTCATTTTGTACGCATGAAAGATATCAGCCAAGAAGCTTTAGCCGGAGGCTATAAGGCGGGGTTTAAAATATACTCTTCATTATTCAAAAAGAGGCGAATAAAAAAAGGGGCCATGAGTCTAGGCATGCAACGTATTACCAGCAGTTTGGACTATAAAGGCTTTGAAAAAGTCGATTTAGTCGTTGAAGCTGTTGTTGAAAATATGGACTTGAAAAAAACCGTTCTAGCTGAAATGGAATCTTCTTTGCCTCAGCAAAGTATCATTGCCTCCAACACCTCTGCCCTTTCCATTAGTACCATGGCGGAGTCGCTCAAATACCCCGAACGCTTTGCCGGTTTTCATTTTTTCAACCCTGTGAATCGCATGCCTCTTGTGGAGGTCATTCCTGGTAAAAAGACCAGTCCAGAAACTATTTCTTCCCTTTGTCATTTCGCGCAAAGCTTAGGCAAAACGCCAATTGTTGTCAAAGATGTGCCTGGCTTTTTGGTGAATCGCATTCTGCTACCTTATATTAATGAATCAGTAAGGCTGGTTGAAGAAGGCGCAGATATAAAAATGGTAGACAAAAGCCTCAGTGATTTCGGCATGCCCATGGGTCCCCTCTTTCTCTCCGATGAAGTTGGCTTGGATGTAGGCTATAAGGTGGCTAAGCTTCTTGAAAAAGCTTATGGAGAGCGCATGAAGGTTTGTGCACTTCTAGAAGAAATTCATTCTTATGAGGGTGTGCTAGGCAAAAAGTCAGGCATTGGTTTTTATCATCACAATGCCCGAAAATTAAAAGTGAATCAAAAGATCGAAGGAGCAAAAAATCGCAAACAAGATGCAAGCACTCAGTTCACTAGTGAAGATATCATCAATAGAACCATGCTTCTCTTAATCAATGAAGCAGCACTATGCATTGAAGAAGGAGTCATTGCTAAAGCTACAGACCTAGACCTCGCCATGGTTATGGGTATTGGCTTCCCACCTTTTAGGGGAGGCCCTTTAAGTTATGCCCAGTCAATAGGCATAAGCAAAGTGGTGGAAATGCTCAATACCTATCATGAAAAATATGGCATGCGTTATAAACCATCACAATACCTTATCAGTTTGAGTCAAGACAATAAAAACTTCAATCAAATCTAGTAGCAGGAGGGAAGACCATGAGTGAGAATGAAAACCTGGAAAACAATGATGCTCCCATCATCGATACTTCAAAAATGAGTGAAGGCAAGCGAAAAGCCATGGATATCGCAGAAGATGCCCGGCAAACGAGTTGGAAATACCCCAGTTTTGCTAAGTCCATGTTTATGGGGCATTTTGAACCAGACTTCCTCTACCCTTTTCCTGATATCAAAGATGAAGAGTTAAAACCGGCAAAAGATCTCTTAGAACAAGTCACACCCTTCCTAAAAGAACACCTTGACCCGGAAGAAGTGGATATGAATGAAAAGATTCCCGATAATGTTGTGGAATACTTAAAAGAAGTGGGCGTTTTTGCCATGAAAGTCCCAACTGAATATAAAGGCTTAGGCTTCAATCAAGTGAACTACAACTACTTTATGAGAGCCATAGCTTCATATTGTTCATCGACAGCCATTCTAATTTCCGCTCATCAGTCCATCGGCGTCCCCCAACCTCTAAAGCTATTTGGGACTGATGAACAAAAAAACAAATTCTTGCCTCGCTTTCGTGAAGGAGCCATTTCGGCATTTGCATTAACCGAACCAAATGCTGGGTCAGACCCTGCACGCATGACGACAGTCGCCAAGAAAAGTGATGACGGCTCACACTATATTATCAACGGTGATAAAATTTGGATCACCAATGGATTAATAGCAGATATCTTAGTGGTCATGGCAAAAACAGATTCTATTGTGATTAAAGGAAAGGAACGAGAACAAATAACCGCTTTTATTGTAGAAGGAAATAGTCCAGGAATTAGCACCCCACATAAGTGCCGTTTTATGGGTATAAAGGGTATAGAGAATGGCCTTATACGCTTTGAAAATGTTAAGGTTCCTGCTGAAAACATCATTCTTGGTGAAGGCAAAGGTTTAAAACTGGCTCTCACCACTCTCAATACAGGACGTTTAACTTTGCCTGCTGCAAGTGCCGGAATTGCCAAGCAATGCCTTAATATGGCCATTAAGTTTGGCCAAGAGCGTAAACAGTGGGGATTACCCGTCGGAGAACATGAAGCAGGTAGAACCAAACTCGCAAATATTGCCTCTGCTGTCTTCTCTTTAGATGCTGTAACTTGGCTAACATCTCACTGGGCCGACAAAGGAGATATCGACATCAGGCTCGAAGCGGCCATGGCAAAACTATATAGCACTGAAGTCACATGGACCATAGCCGACGAAACCTTACAGCTTTTGGGAGGGCGTGGTTATGAAACGGCTCAATCGAAAAAAGACAGAGGTGAAGTCCCCTACCCTATCGAAAGAATTTTACGTGATTGCCGAATTAATCGTATTATCGAAGGCACTTCGGAAATCATGAAACTTTTTCTCGCCCGTGAAGCCATGGATTATCACCTTCGTTTAGCTGCTGACCTAATTCGTAAGCACACCCCTTTCGGAAAAAAAATCAAAGCAGGAGCCAAGCTAGCCCAATATTACGCCACTTGGTACCCTAATCAATGGGTCAACGATAGTCTGTGGTCAACCTATGATGAACTTGGAGAATTAAGCGATCATTTTCACTATGTTGATGTCACATCTCACCGTTTAGCCAGAACCATTTTCCATTATATGGGTTTATACCAAGATCGTTTAGAGCGACAACAGAATATACTCTTTAACCTTATGGATATAGGCACGGAACTTTTTGTTATGTCAGCCGTTTGCAGTTACGCCAAATCAAACATGGTTAATGATACTGGCAAAGGCAATGCCAGCAGCCTAGCTCATTACCACTGCGTCAATGCCAAGGTACGCATTGAAGATTACTTTAGAGCTCTTAAGCAGACAGATGGAAAGTCAATCAGGTCTCTATCAACAAAAGCGTTAGGTGATGAATACAAATGGCTTGAAGAGGGCATTATCCCGCTTTTCTAATACTTCAGTCTTGGCTAGAAGGGGTTCTTTTGAACCCCTTCTTTTCGTGTTTTGTCTCTAAGACTAAAGGTCTTTCCTAGAATTCCTAGTCGTATATTTCAATTCGAAAGCCTTCTCGACTTCAGCTGTGGAATCTACACTCATGATTAACTTATCCTTCTTCAAAAACGGCCCGGGGTCGATTATTGTATTATTGTCAATATAGGCTTTTGAGACATTGCTCATGTACAAAGCAGCCCCCTGATCCACAGCATATTCCTTACCATGACTATTTGCCCGCATATGGCTTCGGATTATCTTGTTGTTTACGATCTCAAGACCTTCGGTAGAAGTTACCATGAAAGGTATGCTTCTAACGTCTTCAAATATATTATCGACAATTTTTATATTCTTGAATGCTCCGGGTGGGTTAACCTTCCCTTTATGACCATTAAAAAAGGAGATTATGCCGCATTTAGAATCCCATGTTCCATTCATAAGATGAAACATATGCCTAAATGTATTACCTTTAATCAGTATATTTTCAGCGTTTGCAGAACCAGCAAAATACAAATCGGTGCCAAAACAAATACCCTTATTAACGCAATGTTCAAACATATTGTTTGTAATAACAGCACCAGACAATTTGAGGTGTAAACCACGGGCTCGATGGTTTCGAAAAATATTATTACGGATGATTGGTCTTGCCTTGTAAGTTTCGTTCGTAAGGAGATCTTGAGCTTTTACCTCTAAACTTTCATTAAGAGTCACATTATAAAATGGAGCTTTGAATGTTTTCCGTGCCCATGGACTGACATCAAATCTTTCATTAATCTGAGACAACTCAGCATTGAGGTCTTCTGTAGTGACTTTCTCTACATTTTTTATTGTACGTCGCCCCTTTGGCTTTTGAGTATCCCAATCGATAAGCTCTATTGTTTGGCCAACCTCAAATGGCATGCGGCCATAGCTTGCGACTAAATATAGGGATCGTCCTTTTGATTTGAGAGCAAAGCAAGCGGACTTGTATATTGCAACCGCATCATCGCTGTGACTCTCAATAAGACAGTCCTCAACAACCACCTTATCTCCCATGACACCGCTCATATTTATTCCATCTTGGCACCCAGAAAGCACACGTGGCATCGTTGCCCCATCAGGTATGGGACCGGGAGTAATCCGGATCTTTCGGAACACTGTATTATGGTTTTTTCTTGCAAGAATAGCAAACATAGGTGCTGTGTGAATAGTGACATTTTCTAAAGTACAGTTTGCTGTATTAGAGATAGACAAACCATGTGGTGAAGATTTCATTATGATTGTGACAATATCGCCAATCTCGAAATGTTTAATATTCTTGTTTATAATGACTGTTCCATCTGGTTTTGCGCTATAGGCAACCCCATATCTTGTACGCCCACCCGCTTTCAAAAATAAGCTTTTAGCACTATAGACTTCCATTTTGTGGGATTCATGATCACCAGGACTTGGGATTCTGTACCCCTCACATATATTCGCCTCCATTGCAATGCCATTTTTGGATGTAATAACAGCCTGCGTAAATGGCATCGTCTCTACGGCATAATCAATTATGAGCCCTTTTAGGCTAAAATTGCGACAGTTGCTTATGGTAAGCGCCTTACTTTTCCTGTAGCACAAAAGAACAACATTTTCGGCATTAATGACCAGGTCTTCAGCGTTTTCTATAACTAGGTCTTTGCTATGCCCCTTGCCAATACCGATTTCATAGATGGCCGAAGGAATCGTCAGCACTTTTGCCTTCTCGGAAATGGCCTTATTAATCATCTCTTGTAAGACTTTGCCGTCCTTTCGCTGATATGGATACACCTTGGAGAAGGTCTTCTTACGCCATTCACCAACAAGGGGGCTTTTCTGCCAGGGCATATCAAATGCATCTGGGACCGGAATATCTTCAGCGTATAGGATCCCGGTGAATATCATTAAAAAGATAAAAAGTATTTTTGCTCTCGTTTTGCCTTTGAGTTCATATCTCATATTATTCATATGGAAGCTTTTCGGCTGACATATGCAGCCAATAGAATCAATGTGATTAAAGATAACTCCTGTCGCGTTTTTTCGCATATTCTCCTTTGTTTATTACTACTTGTTTGAAAAAAGTGAATCTTGAACGTAGAGGTGCTAGCCCCCAGTTTATCTGACACCATATAGCAGGTTTATTCTCAAACTCACTGAGCCAAACTAGACCCTGCTG
>JADGBV010000104.1 GCA_015231345.1 Planctomycetota bacterium | reverse complement strand
CATCTTTCACGGTGCCCTTCCAGGAGAAAAGATCGTTACGAATAAGATTTCGACCAGAGCATTCGATAGGGAATCTCACCCTGGTATAAGTCCCATTCAGGTAGAGGAGGATAAATTAAGCTCTATCCGGGGAGAATCATGGATCGCCTTTAAAGACTTTGATTTTGAACAAGGGGCTAATAAAGTGATTATGGAAGCTGCGACTCCAGGTCCTGGAGGAACGGTAGAATTGCGAATTGACTCTGAAAATGGTCCTTTAATAGCTTCTCTTGAAATTGAAAATACGGGTTCTTGGACAAATTATATCAGGCACGACGCTAGGGTAGATGATGCCATAACAGGAGTTCATGACCTGTACCTGAAGTTTGTGGATACCTTCAATAATGAAGTCATGTTTGAGACAAGGAATTTTTGGTTGATTCGTGAACGTAATGACCGCACGCAGTATCACCGGGAATTTTGATTTCTACCCCCTCGACGGGCTGATGGTTTGGCGCCCCCTCTTTTGGAAGCCCCTATTCTTTTCTTCTCAGTAGTCACACGAGCTCTTCCAGTTTCCATTTTGCTTAGATCTTGCTGAGCCTCTACGGCTTGAATCTGTTTTTGGGCATGGTAAGCTTTCAAAGAAGCCTGAGTTGGCATTGTAAACTGATGACGGCAGGCCTTGCAAGTGACTTTTTTGCCTAAAAACTCACTTTTCACCTTATATATTTTCTTGCACTGAGGACAGGGGATACTATGTAAATCAGCCATAATCACAATAACGAGTCGTTATTAACTATTCTACACACTCTATCAACCATAAATACTATGAGTATTCACAGGTTTATTGCTAAAAATAGCCATATAATTGATATATTGCAATTGGATTCATCAAAAATCAGTTATTATTACTATTTCACTCCTCTAGCTTGATATTATGACCACACGCCAATCTTTCCAAAGAAAACTATTGCAGTTTTCATTAATAGAATTGCTTGTCGTGGTTGCCATATTAGCGGTCCTTGCATCTTTACTGCAACCCGGCCTAAGCAAAATCACGCTCCAGGCAAAATCGATTCAATGCCAAAGCAATTTGAAGGCCATAGGCAGCGCCCTAGATTTATATACTGAAGACTTCCAACGTTACCCCTCCAATAACCGTCAAATATGGTATGGTCATCACGTAAGTTGGGATGACACATTGGGCTACTCTGGTCATGATGGCCGCATGATAGACAATAATTTTATTAACTCAGTTAATGCTCCCGAGCCATCGAAAATGTATTCATGCCCCGTACATGAGGAACATCACACTGCCACGGATGCTTACCCTAGGTCGTATAAAATGAATTGCCAACCAGGTTCTTGGCCAACATATGAAGGTGGTATTTCAGGTCTCTGGGATCATGGGGAGGCTCAAGGTATATCAATCAACAGTGTACCACAACCTTCGGGGCTCATTATTCTTCTTGAAGCAAATGGTAATCTTGGCAATGGTTACGACTCAGGAACCTTTAATCCTGATCCGCAAAGGGAGATTATAAATAATACCCCATCAAGAAGTCACGACAACAAATTCTCTTACTTATTCTGCGATTGGCATGTCCAGCTTTATACGATTGAAGAAACAGTTAATCCATCCAAAACAGGCTGGCAAGATAGCGGCAAATTTTGGACCCGCAAAGTTGGTGACTAGAGAATAATAGAATTGAAAATCCATTCACATGCCCTAACATTACCTGTACCCTTCACCCTTATCTTAATAAACTAACAATATCTTAACTAAGCTGGGACACCGGCTGAAAAATCGAGTGCAGCTTCTGTTCGTTGTATAGCTGCAAGAAGAACTCATAAAGGCAGCTTTTGAGGTAGTCTACTTCACCCACCAAGGGCGTGGGTGCCTTAAAAGAGTCTTCGGCACTAACAAAACTGAGGCGTGATCGGAGGGGAACAGATTGCCCCAGATGTTTAGCGGTAAGGTCAATAAATCGGGGCAAATGAAAGAGTGAGCTGACAATCAGGACATGACGATCCACCGGTTTCTCCTGGTTCAGTTGAGCAAAGTAATTCTCGATATTAGTAAGAGTAGAATCGGAACGATCCTCTCTATGAAGTGTAAGTGAGATCTCCTCGGGCAAGGGGTTCTGCTCAATTTGTAGACGGTAATAGATTTCCATATCAGCGGCCTCGTTGAGGGTGGATACACCACCGGGAATACCCTGGCGCTGCATGTGACCATAGGGATTAGCTCCCGAAAAGGTAATTCTCGCCTTAGCAGGGCACAGAGTTCTTAAAACGTCGATGGCACGATCGACCCTAGCTTGAAAGATGCCGGGAGATTAGGTTCCAGCCACCAGGATTTCCACGGATTCCGATTTGGAAAAGGCCAGAGCGCCGTCTGGATTGGGAACGGGCGAAAAGCCCCGCATCTGAATAGCCTGATGAAAAAACCGACTAACGACCCCCCAGACCTGATCGAGGTCGATCATCTGACGATCATGGAACTGGGTGATGGCCGCCGCCGACATGTCACTGAAAAGCTCCACCCACTGGGGCTCAGACATAGCCTCCTTCATTGTATCGATATGGCGTCGATTAATAAAGGGGAAGTAGTTCAGTTCACGCAGGATATTGCGGGCATCGTAACTGGGGAGATCGGGGGCAACCCCGTCCTCGACTTGGCGAGTGTAGTACACGAGACTTACTCCTTTAGGGTCATAGAGGCTTCATGTGTAGTGGCGCAAAAAAATCGGGGCGATGAAAATCGGGGTCCGGGATAGGGACTGGCGCCCAGCTCAGGTAATGGGGGTTAGGCAAGCAATCGCCACATTTATAGAAGTTGGCTCGCCAATCCGACACATCCCCGCTCTTCTGTATAATAAGAGCGCGGGGGATGACAGCCCAAACTCTCCAGGGCATCTGCGCAGGCTGGGTTTCAAAGGGCTCATCGCCCCGGTCGGTCCAAACACGCAACCCTGGCAGTTCCTTCAGCCGGTAACGATGCCTTGGACTCCGCGACAGCCCCCTTTCCACGTTGATAGCCCCAATGGGGTTGAACTCGAAATTGATGTACTCATCCTTGCGACAAGCCACAAACCACTCCACGCAACTATCTTCGCAGATAGGTCCGGTGTCGCCTTTGTTCACGGCACGAATCCAGGGTTCCTCGCATTCGAAGTGCAAGAAAAAGGCGTCAGGCCCATGGAGTAATTTCCAACGAGTCTCGACACGTCCTTCTAGGGGAAGCCATTGAACCTCGGCCATGGGGCGAAAAGCATCTCCAGCCAAGGCCCGCTCAATCCTTTCACGAGGTGCTGATGCCAACAATGTTGTCGGCTCGATGAGATGTTGGGAGTTCATAATAAATCAAGCAGGGACGTATTCATTGCCAACTTTTCGGGCGCGCTCGGGTTTATCCAGGTTGATTCCCAGATGAAGACCGATCTCCACCAGCAAGTTCCAACCGGCGCAGAGCTGGACTACAGTATTCCAGGGGCCAGCATCAGGGATGAGCATAGTAGGAAAACGGGTTGGGCGATGGGAAATGGCAAAGACACTCATACCCACACCCTGTTCCAAACAAGTGGCGATTTTTTCCTCTTCGGATTCGAAGGGGTCTATGAGGATCACCACGTCCTCTTTGAGCATCACCTCCTCGATGCCATGCACGCCATAGGTTCCTTCTAGGAAATCCGATTTTTTTCGTGTGATTTCATTGGTCTTTAGAGTGAGTTCCTCAGCCACACCATCGTTACGACCCGAGAAGTACAAGGTGGGTGCAGCGGCCGCTTTTTGGACCAGTTCATTTTTGATGCTCTGGGTCAAGGCCTGGCCAACGGAATGGTCGAGTCCATCGAGGGAAGGCATTGCCTTTCCACCAATTTGTGACATTAACGCCATGACGAAAAGAGCCTGCTCCACCACACTCTTGGTAGCGGCCACAGCCTTCTCTCCACCGCAGTTCAAAACATGGGTTGCGTCGCAGAGCTCCCCCAGAGGTGTTTCCCCATGGGCACTGAGACCCACCAGACCTCCGTGCCCCTGTTCACGCAAGCGGTGGAATAGGCGGATCACTTCTTTGGTCTTGCCCGAATTAGAAGCACCCAATACCAGGGACTTCGACAGGTTATAATCCAGAGCCTGGGTGCTTCCTTCGGTAAAAGGGCGCAAATGGGGCTGGCTATTCAGGGAGGTAGAAATAGCGTTCTTGGCGGGGAAGATGCGGCTACTACCCTCTCCGGTTAGCAGAATACTATCATATCCTTTACCCACCAGAGGTTCCACTATATCCGCGCAGGCAGGATCGAAACTCGAGATAACCGAGACCGTTTCCAGCATCTCGTGGCATAGGGCATAGGGGGTGTATTTTTCTTCTAGTAAATTCATGAGACATTATCCATGGAGTGATTGATGAGATAGGGCTGTAGGTTGTTTTGAAGAAAGGGGGTTTTCTGGAACCCCCCTCCTAGATGCTGCCAGAAGCACTCGGCATAGTCGACGCCCACTCGACGCCCCAGCTCTCGGCTTTGAACTTTCATCTCGCCGAAGAAATCGTCCATCTTGTGCATCAGGCGCATGAGTTCAATCTGGGTGCGGTGGTGGGCCAGCATGGCCATTTTCTGTTCCATAACCCCGCCGATATTCACATAGAAATGGGGCTTGGGGGGATGCCCTCCCAGGGGGTCGGTCAACCCTAGGGGAGCCGTGTGGTAAAGCAGGGGAGTCACATCCAGGGGCTCTTCCGGCACCGGTGCATTGGGAAGAGTACTAAGCATGGCAGACATCTCGACGATTTGGGCAGTGGCACGATGGTCGGCGTGATAATCACCTGGTAGGTGGGTGAGGATCACACCGGGACGGATGCTGCGAATCAAACTTAGGGTCTTCAGGCGTATTTCATCGCTATCAAAGAGGAAACCATCGCGTCCTCCCAGGCAGTGATAAGTGGCCCCGACGGACTGAGCCGCCAGAGCCGCCTCCTTTAGGCGCTTGGAGATAGTATCCTTCTCCGTACTGAGAATGCCGCCCATACCGCCGGCAGTGGTGGTAGCAATATTGATTTCAAAGCCAGCTTGCTGCATTAGCACAAGTAATCCCCCACTGAAAGCTTCGGTATCGTCGGGGTGAGCATGAATCACCAACACTCTTTTGGCAAAGTTTGTCTTCATAAGGCTAAGTCCACAAATTTGGTTTCAACACGTTCAGTCGAGTGCTTTTTTTTGCTCTTTGAACATCAAGGCAAACAATACCAATATTATGGCTGCCATGATGCAGGGGATACCCCAAAACTGTTGCCACAGTTCAGGCGAGAGCGTGTTTGATTCTGTCAAAAAAGAGACATAAATCCATCCCGAAGCCTGAGCTCCAACGAGCATACCAATGCCCTGAGTAACAAGCACCAGGAGTCCCTGGGCCTGGCCTCGAATTTTGGAGGGAGCAGCCTTGTCCACGTAGATCTGCCCAGTAACAAAGAAGAAGTCGTAGCAGATGCCATGAAGTGCAATGCCAGTCAACACCATCCAAAGGATACCGTCCGGTGCCCCAGCAGCGAACAGACCATAGCGGACCACCCAGGCCAACATACCGATGACAAGCATTTTCTTAACCCCTAGGCGTTTGAAAAACATTGGCATAATCAACATAAAGACGATTTCAGACATCTGCCCAAACGACATATTGAAAGCAGGGTCGGCAAAGCCCACCTGCCCAACATATACGGGAGCATAGGCATAATAAGCTGCTAAGGGTATACAAATCAACAGAGAGCTGAGCATGAAAACAAGAAATGAAGAGTCCTTAAGCATGCCCATAGCATCCAGGCAGAGAATATCGCGAATGGAAATATCTTTGCCCTTTGAGGGCGGAGGTGTGTGAGGAAGGGAGAAACTATAAAACCCCATAAGAATCGCAGCTCCCCCAGCAATCCATAGGGGTTGCTGTGTACTATCAGCGTGAAGGACTTTGGAGACAAGGACACCGGCTACAATCCAGCCAATGGTACCGAATACCCGAATCAGAGGAAACTGTTTCTCCTGATCCTCAATATGTGAAAAAGCTAAGGTATTGGTCAGCCCCAATGTTGGCATATAACACACCATATGAGCTAGAAGCAGAAGAATAAATAGAGTGGCATTGTTCCCTTCGGCTCCGGTAACCACCAGTGGGGCAGCACAGAGGCAAAGCCCCCCTACAATCTGCAATACTCCCAGCACGCGCTCCGTGGCAAAGAAGCGATCGGCAATCATACCCAAAATAAATGGCGTCACAATGGCTGCCATTGGCCCCACAGAATAAGCCCACTTGATTTCATCGCTCATGCCATGGGCGGCCATATAATTTCCGACCGTCACGTACCAGGATCCCCAGATAAAAAACTGAAGAAACATCATGATGGACAAGCGGATGCTAATGGAACTTTGTGATTGATTCATCGTGTGAAGCTTACCTTTTTAAAAAGTTGCTGTCGTTGGTGTGAATGATCGCCGGGAGCGCAATAATTGGAGCGCAGTTCTGATATCTTCTGATCGGCTCTCACCAGCTTCGCGTTCAATGGCCAAAGCTCCTTCGTAACCGATTTCTTGTAGGGCCGACAAAAAGTTCTCTCCGCCGACTTCGCCACTACCCCAGACCACTTCTTCGCCCCAAAGCCCCGGTTGCTTTGGGCTGATGGCATCCTTAATATGAACGTGCTTGATCCAAGGAGCCAATATCTTGAGCGCTTCCCGTGGGTTTCCCTTGTCGTACAGGATCATATTCGCTGGGTCGAAGTTAACCCCCAATGCTGGATGATTGAGCTCTTGCAAACACGCCTTTAAGTCCCTAGCAGATTCTTGGCCGGTCTCCAGGAGCAGCATGACCCCATGCTTATAAGCATCATCTGCCAGTTCTTGCAATCGCCCTAACAGCTTCTTGTATACTTCCACATTGGTGTGATCTATGAATCCTGCGTGGAAGGATAAGTAGGGAACACCCAGTTTTTGAGTGAGAACGATGGCCTCTTGAGTTAAAGCCTTATTGTTTTCCCACGCTTCATCAGGAACGAGACCCCCTGTTTCCTTGATCGTATCTATGGTCGTATAATTCTCGGAGATATAGTTTATCATTGTACAGGTAACCCTCCAATCCTTCTTATGAATGGCCAGCGCAGCATCATAATCTCCTTCTATTATAGGAAGGAGCGCCACATGCAGATGACGAAGCCCTTCATCGGCAAAGGTTTCCAATACTGAATAATCATCATGGAGGGACCAGGTACAGATACCCACTGGCCATGTTTGAGGTTGCCTCATATTATTGTTCCTCCTTAATGATGGTGACCTTGTGGGTTTGAGCAGACTCTTGCTCGGCTGCCACAATACAAATTGATGTCCGGGCCTGTTCCGCAGTGATGACAGATCCATTTTCTGGGGTACCGGCCGTTGCAATAAAGTGCTCTATCTCCTTAACATAGCCATCTCCATCTGCTATAACGGGAGTAAAGGCCTCGCCATCAGCGGGATAGACTCTCAAGGAGAGATTTGCTTTACTACTATAGATGAGAATAGCCTTCTCTAGAAAGACTTTAAAGCTCATCTCAAAGCCAAAAGAAGGCGTTGCCATCCACGACCCCTGCGAGCTTACAGTCATCTCTCCATCATAATCGAATTGTGTGCTCATATGACCATAAATGCCTGGTGCCATTTCAGCGGCCTGACTGCGGACGGATTTGGGAAGGCCAAAGAGGTGTTGAATGAAATCCGTGTCATGGATATGAAGATCCAAAGGCATGCCACCACTGCGACTCTGGTCTGCAAACCAGTTGTCCGGATTCCAGTTCGGCGCACTGCCCAATCGGTCAAATGAAGCGGAAATCACCCGGCCGTACTCGCCGCCATCGATGAATTCCTTAACCTTTGTGTATTCGGGCCAAAACCGAATGCAGTGACCGATCTGTAGCGTTTTCTTCGAGCGGTCACGGGCCTCGATCATCGCAGTGCACTCTTCTTTGGTGAGGGCCATGGGCTTTTCACAGAGGACATGGAGCCCAGCATCCAAAGCCTTGACGGTATATTCCTTATGGAGAAAAGTGGGCAAGGTAATGAAAACCGCATCCAGGTGCTCCTCCGCCAGCAGTTGATCAAAATCAGCGTAGAGATCATGTGCCTGAAAGTCGATTTTCTCTGCTACGCCATCAATATTACCGCCTTTTTGTTCGGATTGACTGATGGTCTGGATATTCTTGTCGCAAAGGGCAATGACATCCACTCCGCTTAAGGATTGCAGGGCACGATAATGCATACGGCCCATAAAGCCTAAACCTATGATTGCTGCTTTCATAATTGGAACGAAGACCTCCATTTTTAATTTCGCTATATCATTAGTTTAAACTATGAAATAGGAGCAGACTAGGATAAGAGATTCCGACTTAGGTATAATCCTGTAATGGAAAACCCCCAGGCTATTACACCCTAAATTAGGCTAGAAGAGTAAATGCCAATTAACGAAAAGGAAGAGTAAGTTAACTGCACAAGTTGGCATGAACGCCATGCCAACCGCAGATTTAATCACTCACATGGACTCAGAAGACTGTGCCATGTGTATATTATTGGCATTTTCCCCTTCTTAGGCTCAGTAAAACCCTCAAGCTCATGCCAATACTTCATTTTCCAATTTCATCTCAGAAATTGGAAGTCTAAATTTTAATAGCCTTGATCGCCTTGTAGAAGGTTCGAAAGTACAGTTTTATGCGTATCTTCGCTGCCTTCTTTACATTTCTTGATTGTATCAGCATCAAGAGATTCGCTGTAATCCCCTAAATCTAAACCCATATCAAAAACGGCGAGTGTTAGTAAGACTTTCACTGTATTTTTCATCTTTTCGGCTTTCCAGGGTTTTGCAATATAGCTATCGAGTTTAGCTTCATTGATTGCACGGATGGTATCTTCGTGAGTCGCTAAACCTGTAAGAAGTAATTTGCGCACATGAGGGAATCTTTGGTCTTGGTGGACTGAGGCTAGAAAATCAACGCCTGTTTCACCAGGCATCATGTGGTCTGAAATGATGAGAGCGACAGGTTTACTTTCTTGCTCGAAATCATTAAGTACTGAGCGAGCATCAGCGGGAGAGTCACAATCTTGAATATCGAAATGTTTTTCGAATTCCTCAATATCACGTAAAACGCTTTCTAGAACTTCACTTTGGTCATCGACACAAATAATGGCAGGGCGAATCATAATATATATTTCCTTAACTTGCGGGAAAGGTCACAATAAAACATGCTCCTTTCTCTGGATTGTTAGCTGTACGAATTTGTCCCCCATAGGATTCTATAATGCGCATGACGATAGACAAGCCCAAGCCCAAACCAAAATCCAAACCAGTTTTTTTTGTGGTAAAATTAGGCTGAAAGATCTTATTTAAATCTTTGTCAGGAATGCCCGGTCCATTGTCACTAATCGTTATTTCAGCAAAACCTGTAATCCTTTTGAGGGAAATTTGAATTTTTGGATCTGCATTGCCGTAAGTGCGCATCGCCTCACAGCTATTTCTTATAAGGTTAGTCCAGATCTGTACCAGCTCACCCTTATTACCGAGTAATACAATCGGAATTTCCGGTTTATCAATCTGAATGGAAATTCCCTTGGTGACATTACGTAAAATAGATAAGGTGCGATCCATGCTTTCCGCCAAATCAACCTCATTATTGCTTGTCGTCGTCGCATTACCCAGATTCCTCATGGACTCTACGACAGCACTGGCTTGCTCACCAGAAACACCTAAGTTGTATAAGAGCGCCCCTATCTCATAAATTTCGATTAATTTCTGAAGTTGCTTCTCAGATTTATCATTGCCCACTAATCTTTCTAGATCATCATCCTGCATATTTGCATGAGCGCATTTCCGTGCTAGATTCGAGTTGAGCTTAAAATTTCGCATAATCTCCCTAGCCCGTTCTCTTTGTTGTTTTGATGTAAGGCGCTTACTTTTTAGACCCTGATTAAAAGAATCCATGAGATCGGAAGCGTAATTATCTATAAAAGTTTCTAGCATTACAGGAAGCCAACGAGATGCCTGCTCAATGACAGCAATGGCATTATTCAACTCGTGAGCAACACCGGCTGAAAACTGACCTAAAGCGTCAAGTTTATTTTGAGTTTCTGCATTCAAACGATACTGCTCTTGCTCCATCATCAATTCAACAATACGTTTTTGGCGACAATCAGCCACATGCAAATAAATGGGCACAAGGATCCTATCCACAGAATGAGAATAATCATTCTCCAAATCGGACATGGTAATATAGGAGACGGTGGAATTTTCG
>JADGBV010000103.1 GCA_015231345.1 Planctomycetota bacterium | reverse complement strand
ATACTTCACCTACTTGCTTATTCCAGAAGTGGTCAATCAAGCAACTCATGGGTTAATTATACGAACTCAAGACAGTGAAGCGACAACGAAACTGCAAAGTCTCGACAAAACAGAATCCCTCGCATATCAATTTTATGTTGGTCCCATCAAAAAAGATATTCTTAATAATGAAGAAGGACTATTCAGTCCTTTATTTAACTATACGGGTTTCGATGTCATTATTCATTTTCTACTCTGGCTACTAGACCTCTATAATGGTATACCTGGCGTGAACATGGGCTTAGCCATCATTCTTCTTACACTTACTGTAAAAGCATGTTTATTCCCACTCAACCTCAAGGCGCAAACATCCATGTTTATGATGTCAAAACTTGGCCCTGAAATTAAAGCCATGCAAGAAAAATTCAAAAACGATCGTCAACAACAAGGCATTGAGCAAATGAAGCTCTTCCGAGAAAATGGCGTCAATCCCCTTGCTGGCTGCTTGCCCATGTTCATTCAAATGCCTGTATTCATCTCACTCTTTTCGACAATTGGAGAAGGCTTTTCACTACGTCACGCACCTTTCATCGGTTGGATCCAGGACTTAAGCGCCCCGGATAAGTTCATCCATTTCGATATTCATATTCCTATTATTGGCACGGAAGAAGGCACCTACCTTAATTTATTGGTTCTTCTCTATGTTGTCACCATGTTTATCCAACAATCCATGATGCCTAAAAATAGCGATCCACAGCAACAGCAAATGCAGAAAATGATGAAGTTCATGATGTTTGGCTTTGCCATTATTCTTTATAACTATTCAAGTGGGCTTATGCTTTACTTTGTTGGTAGTAATATTCTAGGTATGAGTGAAAGCTGGTATATCAAGAACAGAATTATCCCTAATTTGGAAAAAAAGAAAAAAGCCAAAAAGTGAGTCCTCGTAATAGAACAGCCTCAATGATTCGCCCTAAGCAAAGCATGATGGTTTTGCACAGGTTTCTAGGCTGCATTCTTTTTTTTCTTATTCTCGGGAATCTCCATTCTGATATACTTACCTCAAAATCTTCCGATGATTGGGTTATTGTAGACCCACAGTATAGCTCTACTCTTCAACCCTTAGTAGAGATCCATACATTTAAAGGAAGCGAATACAGCCAAGGAGTTTCGACCAAAATTCAAGGCTCCTTAGCATCAGCGTATTTTATCGGTGCTGATTTAAGGCTTATCTTCCGGCAAAGTATTTATGATGTAAATTTAAGCAGTGGGGAACAAAAAAATGTTTACCGAGCTCCTCAAGGCATAGAATTGCTCACCATGTTCTGCACGGCTTCTGGTAATGGTTACCTATTAAGAGGTGGGCAGCAGAGGGAAAAGTTTACGATTCTTTTAGATGACGAAAACCATATTCCTTTGGAGCTTCCCGAATTGTCTAAATCGCGACAAGACTTCCGCATTGCTTCAGAGAATCATTTTGCTATTACTAATCTTGATCAAATTGAAGATGTGCCCCAAGTGGTCTATATCATTTCTCTCAAAGGCAACCAAGCCGAAGTTAAGAAAATCTCAAGCCTGCCCTTCCCCACTGGCGCTTTAGCCTTTAGAGAAGATGAACTTGTTCTTTTCCCCAAAACAGGACAGCAAGCCATGTCATGGGATGGAGCTGACTACTCCCCCCTCAATCTACCCTCACAAGATCCCCCCGAAGCTTTCATTTCCATGGGATTCATTGAGAATAACTATCTATTTCTTAGCCAAAGCAAAACGGGCAAAACAGTCCACTTCCCTTCTGGTGATACACTCAAACTCGCTACGGGAAATGGTGAGGAGAAGTTCGTAAGCGACAACCTCGAACAACACCTCCACGTTCTTATTCTAATTCTTGTCACACTCTCACTGCTAGTGCGCTTAAATAGAAGACGCCAATTGAATGAGGAGGTTAAAGTCACTGAGTTGCCCTTAAAGCCAGCGCCATTATTAACAAGAAGCTTTGCCTTCCTAATAGACTACTTTTTAGTCGATATTATTGTATCCATCATATCTCTTTCAATTTATGGCAGCAGAATACTGATCATCAACCCTGCCATGTCCAATGCTGATCAGCTTATTCTCATATTGTCCGAGAATATAGATATGTTTCTCACAATAGTCATAATACGCAACATTTTCTTCATCTGTTATCAAACCATCATGTTAAGGTTCTTTGGCGGTAGCTTTGGAAAGTCAATTCTTAGACTCAAGTGTGTTAATGAAGACGGATCAGACATAACAACTCAACAGGCTCTCATCAAGTATGCGTGTTTTTCTATCGATTTATTGCTTTATATCCCCCTAGGCTTAATTTTCTGCCTGACATCCAAGAAAGGTCAAAGTTTTGGTGACCGCATGGCGAAAGTCATGGTTATTCGTGAAAGATAATCGCTGTGTCCCGTTTCTTTTGGACATTTTTCATCATTCTCTGCCTAAGTGCCAGCGCATACCTTCTTTTCGATATCATTAAACCTGCTAAAACTGAACTCGCCCCTTTTGCACCTTCTCCTGAAGTTAGAGTTCAATTAAAGAGTAACACATCACAAGTACATTTTTCTTTCCAAGACCATTTGGTAGAAATATGGCTCCCAGAGGCTGATCGTCCCTATCAATGGAAGGGAGATGCCATTACGATTAGCCGAGAAAGTGGCGAATTTAAATTTTCCAATTCTGCTTACCCCATTGAAAGGCTTGACCTCATCCCCAAAGGTGGCCGTTTTGAATATAATGACGGCACCTACCCTGGGAACCTAAGGCTTATCAGCAGTGGTGATGACAGCATGCAAGTCATTAATATCGTAGAACTTGAACCTTATGTTGCCCGAGTGGTTGACGGAGAAATGTATTCTCATTGGCCCTTAGAAACCCTTAAAGCTCAAGCGATTGCAGCAAGAACTTTTGCCTTATATCAAAAGAAATGGCGGCAAAGAAAAGAATTCGATTTATACGCTTCCAGTCGTTCTCAAGCGTACAGTGACGAGAACACAAGTTATCGATCTCGCCAAGCAACTCTTGATACCCAAGGAGTTTTTCTTAGCCTTAATGGTCGACTTTTTTTAAGTTATTATTTGAATACATGTGGCGGCAAAACCTTTCCTTTTAAGTTTGGGTCGTCCAAGTCTAGTGGTGTGAATTGCGGTCACTGCAATGAATCCCCTTTTTACCAATGGCAAGTGAGCATCAGTTTAAATGACTTAAACAGCGCACTGCAGAAACACATATCTGCAGCCAAGATTAAAACGCTTAGGACGGCCTTGGACCAAAATGGCAAAACCTCAAAAGTAATCATTATTACGGCTAAAAACAAGGAGTTCAAACTTGATGCCCTTAGTTTTCGACGTTCTCTCAATCAATTCTTTCAACGTGAAAAAATCAAAAGTCTTGTTTTTGCCATCAGCCAAAATAAAGAAAATATCATCATTGATGGCAAAGGCTGGGGCTATCATGGTTATGGTCTATGCCAATATGGTGCCAAGGCAATGGGGGAGAAATTCTATAGCTGCCTCGATATCATTTCCACTTATTACCCAGAAGCCACATTAACTCGTCTTCCTCCGATAAGCCCAGGAAGCTGATTCTCAAAATTCTTGATTTTATACTGGCACAAATTACTGTTTCGCGACAATAACTCATAAAGTTTATTTGTTTTCTATAGAATTTATCTCATGGATATTTTAAATCAAATCGCCTCTATGATCACAGAGTGGGTCAGCTACTTTAATTCAACACAAATCGCCACAGCCATTACCCTAACACTTCTAGCCATTTATGGTAATGATATTAATCGCACTGTTATGAATGTGGTGAAAGGCAAAAATATTGCCGTGCGCACATTAACTTTTATTTTACTGTGTACATTTGGTTATGGTTTATTAACCGTCTCATGCCTTCCATTAATATCTAAAGGCCTTAACTTTTTCGGAAGGATTTACTACGGCCCACTGACCGTTCTTTGTTTTATTTTTCTTGGTTATTTAGGCTCCCGTAAAAAGCAAATTTAATATAAGTGTCCAAGTCTCACCAACAAATTATATCGCATCAATTTTCGTACCCCATTCTCTTCAACAGAGATATATTCTGTATACAGAACGATATTCTAGCTGAAGTTATTGAATATAACGAAAACGAAACCCGTATTATTTGCTTTATGGACAGTGAGCTCCCAAAGCACTTTCCTGATTTAAGTGAGAATATAGAGCACTATATTGAAGAAAAACGGCCAAAAGCCCAACTTGTGGCACTACCTATAATCATCCAGGGAGGCGAAGAGTGCAAAAATGACAGTGAGGTGCTCAATCAACTCTACCAAGCTCTAATAGACAATCATATCTGTCGTCACTCATATATTCTCGCCGTAGGTGGCGGAGCTTTCCTTGACTTAATTGGCTACGCCGCCGCAACAGCTCACCGGGGCATAAGACTTATTAGAGTTCCAACAACTGTTCTGTCTCAAAATGACTCTGGAGTTGGAGTTAAAAATAGCATTAATTTTCAGGGGAAGAAGAATTTCCTTGGCACCTTCGCCCCACCCCACAGCGTAGTTATCGATGCCGATTTTTTAGTCAGCCTTAGTGACAGGGATTGGTGCGCTGGTATGGCAGAAGCCCTAAAAGTGGCGCTCATTAATGACTCACAGTTTTTTAAGTTCCTGGAGGCGCAGTGTGAGCAGCTTGCAAGTCGAGAAACTCAAGCCATGGAAGAATTAATAGAATCTTGTGCCCTCATTCATGCTAATCATATATCATCTGGAGGAGACCCCTTTGAATGCGGCAGTTCAAGGCCTCTTGATTTTGGTCACTGGGCAGCTCATAAACTTGAAGAACTCTCCCATTTCGAACTTAAACACGGCGAAGCTGTTGCTCTAGGCATCTCCTTAGATGCGAGCTACTCTCACTTCACAGGCCACCTAAGTTTATCAGATTTACAGCGTATACTTAAGCTCATACAAGGGCTAAATTTACAAATTTTCCATCCACTGATGTGGAGCCAAGGTTATGAGTGTGATTTTGGCGAAGGTTTATGGTTAGGCTTAGATGAATTTCGAGAACACCTCGGAGGAACATTGACACTCACCATGCTTGGGGGCATAGGTCGTAGCTTTGAGATTCATGAAGTTGATGCAAAACTTTTCAAAAAGAGCCTTGCCTTTCTTAAAGAATTTAGTATTCAAATAAATCCAAGCCGCCACTCTCTTTACTAAGCACACTTTCGTCTCTAAGCAGTTCTTCTAAAGAACTTCTATCTGTGCTATATATAATCACCATGCCAATATCGGCTCTAGGGGCCTGAAGCAAGGCCTGGTAAGTACCATTCTCTTCAGTAGCCTTCCCTGAAGTGCCTTGGGAATATTCAATAATATAATCTCTGTGCCTTGCTTCATCATTCATTGGCGCCAAGACATGATGATCTACATCCGTAGTATAATCAAAACCAAATTCATCTGTGAAGGTGAAAGTATACTGACTAGGTGAGTCTCCGTCGATTAAATTATCGTACCTAAGAATGGACTGGGCACTGCGAATTTCTTTCATGCGAGAGTTAATAATGATGTCAGCATTATTTTTACTAAGCGTTTTATGAGAAAAGAAAGGGTCACGCGCCGAACCTAAATTTGCCATTGCACTGCCACTCTCATTTTCTGCAGTGATATACCAATGGGTTTTATAGCCTCCTAAATAAGGATCTGTCTTAAATGAGGCTTCATTAGCCGACATGGGGTAGTTCTCATAATTTGCACCACCATCTGTGCTGACAAAAAGGAGCATTTTTGCAGCCTCCCCTTGAGTGACTTTAACTGAGACGTCATCATTCCCTTCTGTATCAGCATCGACGCCGTCGAGAAGCTCTATGCTTAAAAGCTCAGGGTCTGGATCTTCAGGGGAAGACTCAGTCTTAACCCCTCCACAACATAGAGTCATTGCAAGCAATGAAGCCATGCAAGAACTTAGCCCTAAGCGCCTCCAAATCATAGTTTGCTGAATGAAAAGAGAATAACACATATGTGATATATATTAATCCCTGCTCGACAAAAACAAGTGAGAAGCTTATAATAGTGATTTTTCACCCTGAGATGTGAAAAGTTTGAAACACATTCAAACTATTTCAAAAAAATTTCTTCTTTATTATAAGTCCCGAATACAATAAGAACCTTATCTTAAATTATTGGAAGAAAATGGTTATGGTATTCCAATCTAAAATCTTTAAGAATCTTAATAAATATGCCTTAATTCTACTGATTTTAGTAGAGATTTCGGCTTTTGCAGAAAATGTCATCTGGGTCATTCCCAACGATCCTTTGCATAAAGCAGTCTTTGATAATAACGTTAAAGAAGTCGAGAAGCTCATTCGAGCTGGCTATGATCTCGATCATAAAGATGGCCGCTATATCACTCCTCTCTATCGAGCCATTAGTCAAGGCAATGAAGAAATGGCTAGCTTGCTTATTTTAAATGGAGCCGATTATCAATCAGATATCCTTCCTGGCCAGAATGCTTACGATATCGCTTTAAGTCAGGGGCATTATCAAATAGCAGCTCTCTTACATTGGACTGCAATGAATAAGACAAAGCAATCCCAACTCATTTTATTTGTTTTACTAGGAATATCTCTGAGTTTTGGAGCCAGTTTACTCGTATGGTTTATGAAGATTCATAAAAAAGGAAAAAGAAGCTCCTTGCTATTTCACAAAAGAGCTCAAGTACGCGTGCCCACAAAATATGGAGACAATAGTGCCGTGCATTTATTGGACACCGACCAACAGAGCATCCATGCCATTAGCTTAGATAAATCTGAAAGTGGAATGAGATGTATTGCAAGATGTGAAAACCATAAAAAACCTGAACCTAAAAAACAATATTGCTTACAAACAACCAATCATACGCAATATTATGAAGTCAAATGGTGTCAAAGGGTGAGTCTAAGCTCTGAAATTTACACTTTTGGTTTAGGCTCTGCAGAAGAGAATAGTGCAGAATCAGCTCATTCCTCCGAGGTATTTAGCTCAACTTCCTAAGCGCTCTCAGCATCAAATTTCCTTAAAGCTTCTCACTTGACTGCTTGAATATGAGGCTATGTGCTCCACATGCCTCCTCAACTATTTATGCCCATGGATTGGGCTGTGCTCATTTTATACCTTAGCCTTTCAGCAGGCCTAGGTCTATTTTTATCAGGCAAAAACAACTCTTTTTCTGACTTTATGTTTGGTGCGGGTAAAGTTCCTTGGTACGCTGTGGGGATTTCATTAATCGCAACTTCAGTCAGTGCAACATCTTTTTTAGGAAACCCTGCCGAGAGTTACCAAAATGATATGCGCTTTTTGATGAATCAATTTGGGGCTCTTATTTCCATCGTGATTGTCGGCTTTGTTTTCATTCCCAAGTTTCGAAATGCAAAAGTTCAGTCTGCATACGAAATTTTAGAACAACGCTTCTCTAAGGGAATCAGGCTCCTAGCATCAATTCTCTATTGTGGGCACCTACTTTTAAGAACAGGGCTACTAATCTATGGTCCCTCTTTAGTTTTAGCACAAATGCTACAGATATCCGTTAGCCTCGCTATTATTTTAACTTCATCTCTCGCAATTATCTATACTTGCCTCGGAGGCATCCGAGCTGTCATCTGGACTGACTTCATTCAATTCATCATACTCATCGGCGGCGGTATTCTAACATTGTACTACATATCATCTCTATCAGACTTAAATATTACAAGCATGATAGAGCAGGCGACCTTAGCTGGCAAAACAAGAAGTTTCGACTTCATTTTTGATCCAACTGATGCTCGGTGTTTCTTGTCTGCCGGCCTTGTCTACATTATTTTTGAGGTCGCCATTAGAGGCTGCGATCAACAATTCGTGCAGCGATATTTATCGTGTAATTCAATCAAAGAGGCCAATTACTCCGCCATCCTCTCCGTAATATTAGGCTTTGCAGTGAGTCTGATATTTTATTATGTTGGCGCATTTCTTTTTGTTTACTACTCAACAGGCCCAGGAGTATTACCAGAGAAAATTGATATCAATGCCATTTTCCCTCATTTCATTCTCCACCAATTACCCCAAGGCCTAAGAGGACTTCTCGTCGCAGCTATTTATGCGGCTGCCATGAGTTCATTGGACTCTGCAGTCAGTGCCCTTTCAAACACAACAATTGTGGATTTACTAGGCTACCAGAATAATTCACCAGAGAAAAAGCTCAAAATGGCAAAAGTCTGGGTTATCATCTGGGGTATACTGGGTACAGGAGCTGCATTTTTCTGTGCTGTGGGGCAGAAATCAATTTTAGCAAAAGCATTATTTTTCACGTCACTTTTTACGGGCCCCCTACTGGCTCTTTTTGTGCTTGCTTTCTTTTCCAAGAGACTCAATTCGAGAAGTTTATTTTTTGGAGTCATTTTTGGAATATTAACTCTTTTAGCCTTTTCAGAACTTCCCTTTGAAAACTTCGCTATCTGGGGCAAAGTCATTCACTTTGATACCTTCCCTCTCTACAAATTCTCTTGGCCCTGGAACCCACTCATCTCTCTTCTTGGCACCTTGATGGGAGCCTATTTATTCGCTTTAACTCCTTACGGAGTCAAAACTCATGAAAACAATCTCAATTAACAACCATTCAACCTACCAAAAAGAAGAAGAATTCCTTCAAGGTCAATTTAATGTCATATCTCGGTCAGGGCTTCACCCGACAGAAAAACAGCTCATTGAACATCTTGGGAATTTAAAAAAAGAGCCGAATAGAATTCTTTTTCTAGAAAACAGAAGTGCCGTAAGTTCAATTATTGCCAGATCTCTTTTCCCTAATGTGCATTTACACATTTACCATCATGATCAATTTTACACCAATAAAATCTCTCAAAACTTAAAACAAAATCATGAAGAGTCCGTCGAGGTCAGTTGCAGTGCCAATTTACCGGATGAAGGCCCATATGATCTTATCCTTTTACAAGTCACCCAAAGTATATCTGCTGAGCTGGTGTCTCATTACCTGCAAGAATGCCATGCTAAGCTCACTAAAGGAGGACTGGTTTGGGTGGCCTGCGAAAAAAAGAATGTTAGAACCACGACATCTCAATTGAAAAAATTCTTTGGAGAATGCACAACCGTTTCTAGCTCTCACAGCACTCTTCTTATTAGCCGGAAAACGAAAGATCTCAAAAAACAAAAAGATTACTCCTGTAAATTTAAACTAGAACTCCCCCAGAACTTAAAAATCCCTTTGATCTCGCGGCCGGGAGTCTTTTCTCACAGAAGAGTTGATGGAGGAGCTCAGGCTCTCGCTGAAGTTCTAGAGGTTCAGAAAGGTGATCATATTCTAGATATGGGTTGCGGCTGTGGCCTCGTGGGCATATCAGCAGCTCTGAGGTCTGAAGACTCTCAATTAAGCTTACTCGATTCAAATGCCATAGCCATTCAATGTTCACGAGAAAATGCAGAGCTTAATGGTCTCAAGAATATTAGCTTTTTCCTCAATGATCAAGGACAAGTAGGCGATGAAAATTTTGATCTTTATCTAGGCAATCCTCCCTATTTTAGTGATCAAAAAATTTCAAATTTATTCATCGAAACAGCTGCAAGAGTTTTAAATGATAAAGGGCGAGCGTACTTTGTTGCTAAAAATATGACCGAGAACGAAATCAAAGCTAAAACTTTATTCCAAAAGGTCAAAGTATTCAGTCGTAGGACCTATCAAATTATGCTCTGCGAAAATAAATTTTGAATTAGTGGTGGTATCCATAGGCGTCATTTATAATAACAACACCTATGTTTAAATTGAAAGAACTTACACTTAGAGCTAAGCTTCTTAGCGGGATGGCATTGATCATCCTCACGGCATTTCTATCAGCCGGATTCGGCTTTACAGGAAGCACCATTATCATTAATAATACAATAAGTGTTGAATCCTCCATATATCTTGCTTTGGAAAAGGCCGAAATATTAACCAAGATTGTTCGTATGACAAGGGATACAGTTCAATTATCCTATGAGGATAGCAACAAATCCATGCTGAGAGACCTAGATGATTACCGGAAACAATTTAAGGATACGATTATCAATATCCAGCAAAACACTGAGGATAAACAGGTCCAACATATTCTCCAAGATTATCAGTTTTTTTATCATAAAAGCACAATTATACTTAAAAAGCAGATTGAGATGGACCATCTGGACAATTTTGGTTTAGAAGAAGTTGATCTCATTAGCATGGCTACCAATCTCATAGAATCCATCAATCAATATAAATACCTCAAGAGAGCACAGTTGGCTCATGAGTTATCTGAAATCAGAAAATACTCCATTAATTTCAAACAACTTTTTACTCTACTCA
>JADGBV010000102.1 GCA_015231345.1 Planctomycetota bacterium | reverse complement strand
TTAATATCAATATCGGAAAGTTTGGAATTAGAGCTTTTTCAAAAAAAGCTTTCTAAGTCAGAGAGTTCTTCTTCTCAAGGCATTGGGCTTAGAGTTATTGTCGAAGGGCGGCCGGGTTATTCTTATACCCGAAAGTTTACTCAAGAATCAATCGATTTAATGGTTAATGATGCTGTTTCTTTGGCTGGGTTTACGGATCCCCTGGATATTGATATGCCTCAGCCTACAAATATAACTTCCACGGACCTCAAGAAATGGTCTTCTGAGCTTGAGAAGGTCACGATGAACGACATGAAATCCTTTTGTGAATCGATAGACGACTATTGTTGGCAAAAAGATGAGCGAGTTGAAAATATCAATTATTTAGGAATGGGCAAGCAGTCTTCCTGGAGTGCTTTTTTTAATTCTCGTGCTTGTTTGTATCCATCAAAATCTAACTCAATCTCTGCTTATGTAGGTGTGGTTTCTGCTGAGAAAGATCAGAAAAAATCGGGCATGTACAGTAATGGCACTCGTTCAATGACTGATCTTGATCCTATACTCATGGCGAACTTGGCCGTAGAGCGCAGTTTGGAGTTGCTCGGGGCTAGTTCATTCTCTTCTTCATCTTGTCCGGTTATTTTGTCTAACAGGGTGAGCGGAAGCTTATTGGGTAAATTCTTGTCTGTTTTTTCTGCCGATCAAGTTCAAAAAGGGCAGTCTAAATTTGCGGGTAAATTAGGACAGCAGGTTGGCTCTTCATTGATTAACCTTCATTCATTGCCCCATATTGAAAAGGCCCCTGGATCCCGCTTTGTCGACTCTGAAGGGATTGCGACTAAAGACTTAGCGATAATGGAGGAGGGCGTATTAAATAGTTTTATTTATAACCTTGAGACGAGTAAAAAAGCTGGTGTTGAGCCAAGTGGACACGGTTCAAGAGGCCTTCAAGGTAAAGTGGGTATTGGCTTTGCTAATCTTCATATGAGCAAAGGGGAATCGAAGCTCAATGATTTACTCGCCTCTTCGGAGGAGGTCTTTTATATTACAAAACTCGAAGGAGGAAGTGCGTGTTCATCCGTATCGGGAGAAATATCAATAGGCGTTCAAGGTTTGCTTTTTCGTCATGGTCAAATAGAACGTGCCGTTGATGCTTGCACCTTGAGCACAAACTTTTTTGATTTATTGAATCAAATTCAGGCTTTATCAGATGAATATAGTGATTCTTTTTCTAGCCTCAAAATTCCAGATATTCTCATTGATGGAGTTGCTCTTTCAGGCTAGAATAAAATCTGCAATATTGCCTATTTATCAGGGCAAAACACATGAAAATCCGTGAATCTGAGAGCTTCATAATTGCAGCAGTCAAAGTTCTCATAGACTGTCAATTCATCTCGATGAGATATTCTGATAAAGGAGTTTAGGATGGCAGACACAGAAGATATAACAGATGGCGATATGGACAGTTCTGCTATTGAGATCGTGGCTTTGGAGCCATTCCTTGAGTGGGTAAACCAACTGGAAAATGATGATGAAAAAATCAGCCTTGAAGAGTTGGAAGATGACAGCAATATTTATCTCATCCCAGAATGCGAAACAGAGGAAGATATTTTAAATATATTGTCTATGAAGCATGAAGTGATTTTCGCCAATGAACTTTATGACTGGTCGACTAACGAAGATGAATGGCCAGAGAATCGGGACTTTGAAACATTTAAAAAATGGTTCGGTGTTCGCTTTCACAGCATTGTATTTGATCTGACTCAATAATCTTGGGATAGAGCAAAAGAAAAAGAGGGCTCTCTTTGCCAATACCAGCTTGCCTCTAACCTGCCCAATAGAGGGAGGTTTATGCCGATAAAGCAAATTTTGGAAGATGCCCTTAAAGGGGATGTAGAGTGTAAAAAACTCGAAGAGTTCCATCATGCCGATGTTGCTCTTCATATTCATGATATTCCTGAAAGTGATGCTGCGCGTGTTTTAGAAATCTTAGATCCAGATTTTGCCGCACGCATATTGGTTGAATGTCACGAATCTGTCAGTGAGAATATCCTGGAGCTTGTGGATGATAATCAGGTGTTGGCTTGGGCTGATACTTTGCCCTCAGATGAATCAGCCTATTTAGTCAGTCGGCTCCAAGAAGAACGAAAGAATAAAATTATCCCTAAATTTTCTCCTGAAGATATTGAAGAAGTTCAGGAAATTCTTCAGTACACTGAAGATCAAATTGGCTCACATATGCAAATCGAGCTAATTTCTATTCATGAGCATGAAACAGTGAAAAGTTGCATCAAACATATTCGCTCTGAAGTTCAGGGTGAGGATATTGAGCAGTATTACAAAGCTTATGTTGTTGATGACCATGGTGTGCTCAAAGGGGAAATTCCTCTCCTAGGACTTTTGCTTGGCAGGCCTAGTGATGTCTTGACTAATATAATGCAGCCTGTGGATTATTGTGTAAAACCAACGGATGTGGCTGAAGAAGTGGCCAATCAAGGGTTGCAGCATGATGAGCACTCCATTCCTGTCGTTGATGATGAATATAAAATTATTGGTCGTGTGACTCTCGATGACTTAGGTGAAGTCCTAGTCCAAGAGTACGAAGAGGATATCGGTAAAATGGCCGGTACGGGTGAAGAACATGTGGTTGAAGACTTTTATGTGGCCATAAGAGAAAGGCTTCCTTGGTTAATGCTAGGTCTGCTAGGCGGGATTGTATTGGCTTTTTTGCTGGGGGCTTTTGAAGGTAAGCTAAAAGAATACCCTGAATTTGTCTTTTTTGTGCCACTTATTATGAGTATGGCGGGTAATGTGGGCATACAATCTAGTTCTATTGTCGTAAGGGGCTTGTCCACTGGCGAGATCGGCATTACTGATTGGTTCCCTCGCCTCATCCGTGAACTTAAAATATCTTTTATCAATGGTTTTGCTTGTTCTCTTGGCTTGGTTACATTTGCTTATTTTCTCGTTGATAATCAGTTGTTTGGCTATATAGTGTCGGTATGTTTGTTCTCAGTGATGATTATCGCTGCTGTTATTGGAGTGCTTGTGCCCATTTTCCTGAAAGCCATTAATATTGAACCTGCTTATTCAACAGGTCCATTTATCACAGTAGGGAATGATGTTTTGGGTATAGCTATCTATATGGGACTGGGTCATTGGTGTTTGGAAAAATTCTCTTAAGATAAGTTGGCTTTAAATTTAGTTATCGTAGAGTCTCCAGCCAAGTGTGGTAAGCTTACGCAGTTTTTGGGTAAAGACTTTCGCGTTGTCGCAAGTATGGGGCACTTCAGAGATTTACCTCCCAAAGGAATGGGCGTCGATCTGAGCACCATGGAGCCGAGTTACGTTATCTCAAAAGAAGATGTGGTCAAGCGTTTAGTGGCCGATGCAAAGAAAGCCAATGTGATTTACCTGTGTACTGACCCAGACCGCGAAGGAGAAGCCATTTCGTGGCATTTAAAGAATGTTTTACCGCAGGATAAGGAATTCCGTAGAGCGACTTTTCAAGAGATTACCAAAAAAGCAGTGGTGGCTGCTGTGGCAAATTACGGGCAAATCAACGAGGATTTAGCTAATGCTCAGCAAGCTCGCCGTATACTGGATAGGGTGGTGGGTTATAAATTAAGCCCGGAGCTTTGGAAAGTGTTTTCGGGAAAACGAGGCTTATCAGCGGGTAGGGTGCAATCTGTGGCGACTCGATTGGTCGTAGAAAGAGAACGGGAAATTCGTGACTTCAAAGAAGAAATTTCCTATAAGTTGATTTCATTTCATACGAAGAATGAGGTTCCTTTTAAAGCTGAATTAAAATTCCAAATTGAGCAGGGTAAGAAAAAGACATTAAAATTCAAAAAAGAAGAGATCGCCAAGGATTTACAGGCTGAACTGAAGGATGCGGATTTTATTGTACACTCAGTTGTGCATAAAGAGCAGAATAAAAAGCCCCAAGCCCCATTTACAACTCCCAATATGCAAGCCAAGGCAGCAAATGTCTTGAAAATGTCTGCAGCAAAAAGTATGCAAGTTGCGCAAAAATTATATGAAGGTGGTCATATAACTTATCACCGGACAGACTCGGTTGCTATATCGGATGATTCTCTGAAGTCCTTGCGTAACTTTATAAAGGGTAAGTACGGAGAGAATTATTTGCCAGGTAGAGCCCATAATTACTCATCTAAGTCTGGTTCTCAAGAAGCTCATGAATGCATTAGACCCACACACGTTGAGAACGAATCTCCTCCTTCGCTTTCTAGGGATGAACTAAGTTTATATCACCTCATTCGGAATCAGTTCATTTCCTGTCAGATGGCTTCTGGAAAAGATGCTTTAAGTGTCGTGACCTTAGATGCAAAGGGATATTTCTTTGAAGCCCGGGGACGTGTGGAGCTCTTTGATGGTTACCGCCTACTTAACCGCACTGAGGTTCAGGAGAAAAGTCGTACTAAAAAAGAAAAAGAAGATCAGGAAAATCAGAAATTACCGCCTTTAGAAAAAGACGAAGTCTTGAAAGCGGACCGTCTCGATTTAAAGCAAGTTAAAACAAAACCTCCCGGCCGGTACTCGGAAGCCAGTTTGATTAAAAAACTGGAAAAAGAAGGCATTGGCCGTCCCTCTACATACACGAGTATTGTTGGTACGATTGTTAACCGTGGTTATGTCACTTTGGAGAAACGTAAGTACTACGCAGAGGAGCTGGGCGAACAGGTGACGGATTTTCTTGTTAATAATTTTCCTCGTATACTAGATGTTAGCTTTACTCGAAGGTGCGAAGACCGACTGGATGCCATAGGAGACGGCACCATGGATTTTAAGGAGTTTCTGATGAAGTTTTGGGCCTACTTGCGTAAACAGATCAATTCTCGCTCTTACGTGCCTCCTGTCATAAATGCTGCTCCTGTGGAACCTAAAATAGAAGAGCCTTCTAAAAAAAGAGTGGCTAAGAAGAAGCCGGCGACGGCAGCAAAGAAGGTTTCCAAAAAATCAAATAACTCTGGCCAATCGAAATCTACGGAGCCTGTTAGCGAGAAGACTGCTAGCAAAAAGACTCCACCGAAATGCCCCGCATGCAGTAAAGCTACAAAATTAGAAGAAAGTCGCAAGTGGCCCGGACGATATTTTTATTGTTGCCATCCTTGTAAATCTTATCTAGAGTCAGATAAAAAAGGCTTGGTGGCTGCTAATAAAAAGTGGCTACGGGCTTAGATGAGAGTCTCGGTTATCTTATAAAGCAAGCCACTGCAGACATGCAATTGGCATAAAGAGAGTAAGTTTATTTTTGAAGATGTATTCTCTGATGAATACCGAAAAAGAAATGAGTCAGAGGAGAGCCTCAGACCTTCCTGTAACGATGATGAGTAAGCATTCTTCGGCGTCGTCAGTAGGGTTAGCCACGGCTCACCGGTTGCACCACATGCTGGGCCATCAATTAAGGCTATATTGCGATACCTTAATGCTTTGCTACAGCGTAAGAATGGACGTTGTTTGACCGGGCAAGACGTTGGAGTTCGCGGAAAACCAGATTTGGCCAAAAAGTATTTCCAGAAAAATGTCGTTGACCTTGAAACGGAGACGGGACAGCGTCCAACAGTATTGGAGTATGCGATCTTTCACGATACCGGAGCATGGATGACCGTCTCCGAGCAAAAAGCCATGCAAAAGGAAATTCTTGCACGTTGGCGTGAGGGGCATCTTATTTACCTGAATCTGCGACCAGCACATCCAGCAGGTATACCCTTGATGCTAGAAGAGGGCGTGCCGAAGTGGGCAGAGCCTATTTGGAGCAAATATTCACTTGTATTGAAATAGGAATCTAAACTTGTGTCGCCACTTGTAGCAAAGGTATAGGTCGTGGCCTGTTCTCTGTGAATTACAGCAATCAGCCATCAAAGCAATTATTCTGAAGGAGGATTGATCAGTAGTTCCTGGACAGTTCTGTAGACTTCATGAGGCTTGTATTGAGAGTTCCAAGCTCCCACTTTGAGGATTGATTTATTGTTGTAGTGAATAGTGTCAGATATATCCCATAAATTCCATGTCACTAGTCCATTATTTCGTTCTGCTAGAAGGGTGCTGAAAATATCATGAGTGATTTTCGCTTCCTTTGTGCGTTCTCCAGTATCATCTTCTTTATTAGTATGAATATTGAATTCAGTGATGTGGAATTCCAAATCATTTTGATGAGCCCATTGAATGAGCTTTTGAAGATTCTTGATATTGACCATATTGGTTTCCCATTGATTGGCTCTGCTATTCCTTCCTGTAATTTTTATATGGCCTTGCCAGCCTATTCCATCCACACGTAGCCCTCGGGAGCGTAGGTAGAGGACGAGGTCCTTAACCTTATTCCACATGGCTTCTTCCATGCCTCCATGCTGGTTTAGAACAAGTTTAATATTTGGCGCGTGCTCTTTGGCGATTTCGAATGCTTTGATGATAAAAAGAGGTACTTTGCCATCAAGGTGTGTGAATTTGTCTGGAATGTCATTGTTGTAGCCAATTCTCGTCCAAGGCATTTCCCATTTTCCCGTGCCTTTCAGATGTGGCTTCCATTTACCGTTCCGTGAAACCACTTCATTGACGACATCCATCCATTTAACGCATTTTTTTCCGTTATAACGACGACATAATTCGGTCATGTATTCGGTCATGTTTTTGAGTAACTCTTCACTTGTTCTATTGTCTTCCTGGGCCCAGCGGGAAGACTGGGGGGATATGGGACCGTGGATGCGAACGACCTGGTTATTCTTTTCGGCAAAATAAATCCAGCCATCTGGAGCTTCCCATTTCCATGTCCCTGGCATAGGGTGAATATAGCTTTGTTTGAAGTCGTTGTCAGGCGTTATATAGGAAAATTCCTGAAGTAAGATTCTCCCTTCAATACCTTTGGTTTTCGAAAAATTCGAAGTGGCGCCGATATATAGGCTTTCCTTTGGGTACTGCTTCTTGACTATTTCGCGAATTGGCTTTGCTTTGCTCGGAGAGGATGTATTAGCAAAAAGGGGGGATGTGAGTAATATTAATATGAGAACTATGTGCTTCATTAAATTACCTCTTAGAGATCCGATGATTCTTCTTCACGCGTTGTCGCCATTTGTGTTGGGACCATATTAGTATATTTGTTAGAATATAAATATCTAGTTCTTTAGATATTTTGAGTTTTGAAACGCTCACATTACAAATAATATATTGATAATTAATGATTCTGACTCTCACATGATCGTGTGATGTGAGGGTGCGTTTGCTATTTTGTGTTGGCCCATTGTCGTGCGAGAATAGAGATTAGAAGATGTAATGAAAGGATAGCCTATTTCTTGATGAGGGAATTGGGACCATTTAGCTGTGATTGCTAGGCTTATGGTTCTTAGTGAAAACTGTGGGTGTCATTCATTTATTCTAAAAAAATTTAGACTATTGTGATAACTTTTTTAAAGCCTGTGTCCTAATTACATTTTTTAGGAGGTATAATAAGAGTAAAGACTTGTTTTATATGTAATTCGAATATCTAAAAAATATATATATTTATGTTTTATATTGATTATTTGTCAGATAAATAAATGCTGAGATTTAGATGTATTTGTAAATTATATCCAGTACGCAGTTATTTTGTGCGGATATTGTACAAATATGGCGTTTGGTTTTTGCTATGGTACTCGTTATATGTTGAATGCGTAATGATGATTGATCAATAGGAGTGTGCGAGGTGTAAAGTGTTGAATATAAGTGTCATATGTGTTGTTATGGAGCTTGCCACAGTGTTATTTGTATGCTAAAATATACATATTATCATATTGAGAAAATGAGATATTTTTTATATTATAGTACAATAAAACATAATTTCGAGCTCTTCTTGATGACTGAATGAAGTTTATATTATAATTTTTTTATTTGATGGAGTTTCCGTGAGTCATTATTATAAATTGATTGTTTTGTGTCTTTGTTTGTTGCTTTCTTTGGCATGTGGTGGTAGTGAAGAATCCTCTCAAATGGCACTGTTCAATGCATCTGCTATTGCGCATGCTGGGGATAATCAAAGTGTTGAGGGAGGAGACCTTGTTGCTCTCGATGGGTCTTTATCAAGTGACTCCGATGGTGATTCTTTAACTTACACATGGACTCAAGAAAGTGGGGCAAATGTGATATTGTCGTCATATGAGACTGTAAATCCGACTTTTGTAGCTCCTTATGTAAATGATATTGTTGTTTTTGAATTGACCGTTAGCGACGGTAAACTTGGCAGTACAGATACTGTCGAGATAGAAATTGTGTCAATTAATAGTCCTCCTGTTGCAAATGCAGGTATGAATCAAAGAGTCAATCCAGGTGACCTCATCACTGTAAATGGTTCTCAGTCGAGTGATCCAGAAGGAAGTGATTTGACTTATCAATGGACTCAAAAGAGTGGGCCAGAAGTGACAATTTCTTCAAGTACAGATGTGAGTCCAAGTTTCATCGCTCCAGATGTAGGAGGCACGATTGTTTTAGGACTTATGGTATATGACGGTGTTCTTTATAGTCTTGAAGATTCAATCTCAATTACTGTTCTTTCCACTAATCGTGCTCCGGATGCAGACGCCGGGCTTGATCAAACAGTTAATAACGGAGATCTTGTAACCCTTGATGGTTCCAGTTCAAGTGATCCAGATGGTGATTCTCTAACTTATTCTTGGACTCAAGTGAGTGGCTCAAGCGTGACGCTTTCTTCAAGTACGAGTATGAATCCAACTTTTGCAGTGCCAAGTGATGCAGATACACTTGTTTTTAGCTTAGTTGTTAATGATGGAAAAGTTAATAGTTCTGCAGATTCTGTGACGGTTTCGGTGCTTTTTGTTAATTCGACTCCCATTGCTGATGCCGGGATTAATCAAACAGTCAATGATGGAGATCTCGTAACTCTTGATGGCTCAGGTTCAAGTGACTCAGATGGTGACACTTTAACTTATTCTTGGACTCAAGTAAGTGGCACAAGCGTGACGCTTTCTTCAAGTACGAGTGTGAGTCCAACTTTTACGATGCCAAGTGATTTAGAGGCGCTCGTTTTTAGCTTGGTTGTTAATGATGGGGAAATTGATAGTGTTGCTGATTTAGTTTCGATTTATAAAGTTGGAGGGGAAACTGAGGCTACTGTTGTTAGTGTGTCCGCCGGGTATGAGCATAGTCTGATTTTGAAATCCGATGGTTCTCTTTGGGCAACAGGGGATAATGGATATGGCCAACTGGGTGATGGCACTTATGATGATAAGATTAGTCCAGTGAAAATAATGTCATCCGGTGTCTCTCAGATATCAGCTGGGGATTATCATAGTTTGATCTTGAAATCAGATGGTTCCTTGTGGGGGGCTGGATCAAATGCTTGGGGTCAGCTTGGAGGTGGATCATTCCATCAGAATACACCCGTTGAGATTATATCTACCGGTGTATCTCAGATCTCAGCTGGTGGGTACTATAGTTTATTTGTAAAATCAGACGGTTCTTTATGGGGAACAGGGGTTAATGGGAATGGTCAACTTGGTGATGGTACAGATGAGTCTAAGGGAAGCCCCGTTGAAATTATATCTTCCGGTGTATCTCAAATCTCAGCTGGGCATAGTCATAGTTTAGTGTTAAAGACAGACGGTTCTTTGTGGGCAACAGGTTCAAATTTTTTTGGTGAACTTGGTGATGGTTCATCAGATGATAAGACTAGCCATGTTGAGATAATGTCTTCCGGTGTATCTCAGATCTCAGCTGGGGATTATCATAGTTTAATATTAAAGACAGATGGTTCTTTGTGGGGAACAGGGTCTAATTGGTCTGGTGAGCTTGGTGATAGTGTTTTTTCTGGAACAGAAAGCCCTGTAGAGATTATGTCATCCGGCGTATCCCAGATAGCTGCAGGCCTCTTTTATAGTTTAATATTGAAGACAAATGGTGCTTTGTGGGGAACAGGGGTTAATGGGTATGGTCAACTTGGCGACGGTACAGATGAGTCTAAGGGAAGCCCCGTTGAGATTATATCTTCCGGTGTCTCTCAGATATCAGCTGGGGATTATCATAGTTTGATCTTGAAATTAGATGGATCACTTTTAGCGACTGGAAGTAACGAATCAGGTGAGCTTGGTCTTGGTGAGATAGTTAATTATAATACACCAGTAGAGTTCTTTTCTACTGACGTATCACAGGTTGATGCAGGGGAAGCTTATAATGCCCCATAAGTAGCACTGGACACGAGGCGGGGCCCATTATAATCCCGCCATGGCATCAATCAATGAAATCACAGACGCGATCATAGATCGAATCAATAAAACCGTAAAAGATAACAAAAGCCTTTCCAGGACTGAGTTGTCCAGAGAAGTATGTCGATGGCTTGGATGGAAAAGTCCAAACGGACAATTACAAGATATGTCCTGTCGAAAGATCTTAGGAAAGCTTCACAAAGATAATGTTATCATTTTACCTGAAAGTCAGCAGCAGGATAATTTTAGAAC
>JADGBV010000101.1 GCA_015231345.1 Planctomycetota bacterium | reverse complement strand
CAGAAGAGGGCGCTCCTTCTTTTTTAACTTCATTTTTAAGTGAACAATGCAGCAGCCCTATTAAACTGATCCCTCTGCAGCGTTATAAAAGCAATATAGGCTACCTCGCCTACGATGGTAGCAAAAATCTACACACAAAAGAACAAGGCATTTTAGAAAGGGTCACTCCCCTTATTAGTCTACTTGTTTACGATGATTTAGTGCAAGAACGCCTAGAAGCTGTCAGCTTGGAACTTATGGAGAAACTTCACGCATAATAAAGTGTATTGTACCGTCAATATCAATAAGATGTCAGCTGTGCTTACTCAAAAAGCACTTAGCGATGATTCTTTTGAGATTCCCGAGTCTGACCAAGCCGGCGATTGGGTCGTCGCTCTTAATGAAGCAGGCATTACTTACGGTATTGATGAAGAACTCTTACATTCCTTTTGTGGTACGAGAGAACTTAAAGAAGACAAACTTATCGTAGCCAAGGGCAAAGAACCCGTATTTCAGGGAGTTCGCATCCAATACCATTATGAACTTGCCAAAATACAAAAAGCAGATGCGGAATCAAGCAGCAACTATTTCGATTTGGGTTTTGGCATCGATACTTTTGCAGGAGAACTCCTTGCTGAACAAGTCGTGAATCATAGCGGCGAAGATGGCATGAACCTTTTTGGTGAAACCATTCCTCATAAAAAGATAGGCGGCAATCCCCTCAATTACAATAATTACGTCACCATTGAAAAAACAGGGAACCACACGCGCTTCTTATCTAAAATAGATGGGGTCATCATCAATGATAGCACAGACAATATCGAAGTGCAACCCGAGCTGGTGCTGCGTAAAAATGTCGACTATAAAGTTGGTAACCTCAGCCTCAAATGCCCCATCAGCATTGAAGGGAACATCCAGCCAGGTTTTTTTGTGCGCTCCGAAAAGGACATTCACATTAAGGGAACTGTTGAAAAGAATGCATTAGTTGATTCAGGCGGCAGCATCTTCCTTGATGGCGGCGTCACACCCAGCGCCACTCTTATTGCAGGTGAAAATATTCAGCTTAAGTATGCGCAAGGCGCAACACTTAAAGCAGGCTGCGATATAGAAGCAAGCTCTTACCTTATCGATTGCCAGGCCAAAGCTGCCAAAGTTGTTAGGTGCACAAATCAAAATCCATTAAGAGACAAGGGAAGTGTCATTGGTGGGACGATTAATGGCATCCAGGCCATCGACCTGGTCACAGTTGGCTCAGCCAATGCCCTCACAACTTTGGCAACAGGTGTTGATTTGGAGCTTAACACGGAACTACACGAAGCAGAAGAGTCCCTCACTCAAGTGAGTGATGAAATGAGCCGCAAAACAAGGCAGTTGAGTCTCAATATTCTCGACAAAGACTTTGTGAAGAAACTTCATGCTCTCCCTGAAGACGAAAAAAAGCTCAATTTAGCCATTGTGCAGAATATTTTAGAGCTCAGATCCCGCAAAAAGAATCTCGGGTCCCAAATAAAGCACATAAATGAAGAAATTTCCAAAACTTTTTGTGAAGGTGAAATCACAATTCACAAAGAACTTTTTGCTGATGTGAACATCATCATAAATGATTGTAATACAAGTGTTTGTCATAACGCAAGCCAAGTCAAGTTTCGTAAAGAACACGATCAAATTAAGACAGTCGAACTGTAATTTTTTGTGAAAAGTGAAAAATAATTAGAAAACAGTGTTGACTTGTTCACAATTCACTTAAAATTTTCACAAATCACATTATTTCCAATTTATTAACAGGAGAATAGGAATGAAGAAATTAGGAATACTTGCTGCAGCTGCAGCTCTTACGGCTGGTACTTTGAATGCTGACATTCAAGTCAACAAGTACCTAAGCCTTGGCGGACATGTGGACATGTCTTATGTTAACACTAGTGTTGATGAAACTGGCGCCGTTGCTGATCAAGATACTGCTGGTTTTTCTATGGATCAAGCTGAAATTGATTTCAAATTGAACATCAGTGAAGGCTTAACTGCTCGCGTTGATTTGCAGGCAGGTAGCGCCATTAGCAACTCAGTGAATATCGCTGATGAAACGTCTTCAACAGACGGTATTATAGAACAAGCCCGCATCGATTACGCTATGGGCGACTGGACCCTAACTATGGGTAAATTTGATACATTCATCGGCTTAGAAGGACTAGAGCCAGTAGACATGTACCAATTCTCAAATAGTTTGACTTTTAGCTTAGAGCCTACTCAACACACTGGTCTTGCTGTTGCATATGACAATGGCTTCTTTAACGCTGCAGGTGCACTTGTAAATAGCGCCACACCTGCTAACCCAGACAACAATGACGATATCAGCATTGCTTTACACGCTGGAGTCACTCCAAATAAGGCATGGGCCATGAACTTAAACTTCGCAACAGGAAACGAAGCTGACCTTGGTGTAGTTGAAAATGACAGCACTCTTTTAACTGCTGACGTACAATGGTCCAACTACGGCTGGACAACTGGTCTTGAATTTGCCAAGGCTGAAGAGGATTTAAACAACGAAGAATTCACAGCTTACGAGCTAATGGGCAACTACATGTTCACCGAAAGATTCGGCCTAACTCTTCGCTACTCTACTTGTAACCAAGACTCTACAGATGCTGATGCGAAAGAATTCACCATCTCTCCAAGCTATGCTTTTACTCCAAACTGGTTAGGCCTAATTGAGTACCGTAGCGAAAGTGTTGATGCTGGCTACACAAAAGACAACACAGCTTCAGTTGGCCAAGACGCAAACATCATCGCTCTAGAAACAACTCTAAGCTTCTAATTACCCAGAAAGCTTAACCCTCAAAAGAAATTTACAAAACCCGCCTTTTTAGGCGGGTTTTTTTTTGACCACGCCCAAAAAGACTCACAATTTCCATTGTGAATACTCCACCTATTTTTAGCTTCGACCGAGGCAGTTTGGTCACTGCCAGCAAAGAGTGGAATGTCGAAGTGGAATCGTGTGCCGGCGCAAAATTCAAATACGATGAGCGCACTCAAGAGTACCGAGCCCTGGCAATGGATTATGGTCCCATTGTTTTAGCTTTACACCGCAACAAAATCCCTTACTGCGATGAAGCCAAACAATTTTCCCCTCAGCCCTTTACCCTCAGAAACTCTCATCCGCCCAGGCCTTACCAGCAAGAAGCCTTAGTTGCCTGGAAGAAAGCCAAGTCAAAAGGCTGCATTATTTTACCCACTGGTTCGGGAAAATCTTTTGTCGCTTTATTAGCCATAGAGCACATCAAACGCAATACACTGATTATTGTTCCCACTCTCGACCTAATGAGTCAATGGGCTGTGATCATAAAAAACGCATTCGGCTTTGAACCTGGATTATGGGGCGGTGGAGAAAAAAGCACAGCGCCAATTACCATTTCCACTTACGATTCTGCTGCCATTCATATGGAGCATCTTGGGCATCATTTCGGTTTACTTATTGCCGATGAATGTCATCATTTACCTGGACCCACTTACCAGTGGTGTGCCAAAATGTGCATTGCACCTTACCGCCTGGGACTCAGCGCAACTCCGGAGCGAAGCGATGGCGGAGAAATCATTTTACAGGAACTTATGGGGCCCATTTGTTATACTGCTAGCATTCAAGATTTGCGCGGAGAGTACCTGAGTGAATACCAAACTCATCAGATAGAAGTTCCCCTTGAAGAAAAAGAATTACAAGAATACAAAGATGCCAGGAAAATTTACAGTCAGTTCCTTCGCGATGAACATATAGATTTTTCCGGAGGGGCGGGAAGTTGGCAGGATTTTTTAGGAATTTGTTTCAAAAGCGAAGCAGGACGTAAAGCCTATAAAGCATGGCGCACACAAAAAGAAATCATGAGATCGTCCAACAGCAAACTGCAAAAACTTTGGGAACTCATCGTGCAACATAAGCACAGCAGGATTATCATCTTTACAGACGATAATGCCACTGCTTATAAAATTGGCGAAACATTTTGTTTACCGGTGATCACTCATCAAACAAAAATGAAAGAACGCAAAGCCTTTATGGAAGCATTCAAAGACGGAACTTTCCCTTACCTGGTCACCTCAAAGGTGCTCAACGAAGGGGTGGATGTGCCCGAAGCAAATATTGGCATCGTTGTTTCAGGCTCTGGCAGTGTTCGTGAACATGTGCAAAGGCTGGGGCGTATCCTTAGGAAGTCTCAATCGGGTTCTGCTCTTCTCTACGAATTAATCTCTGAAGGGACGAGCGAATTCTTTCAAAGCAAAAGGCGCAGGAAACACCAGGCCTACAAGAACCGTTAAACGATGCTAAGCAAAGATTTACTGCGATATAGTTTAAAAGAAGGTCACTTCAAGCCCTTTTTACTCAGCTCACAGCCTAAGTGGTTGGCAAAAGCTAAAGAAATTTTAGATCTTTATCAAAACAGCATCGGCTTAAGCCAAGAAGAGTTAACAGAGAGCTGCCTGAAGCATAGTTCTTCTGTTGGCATTAACACGAAAATTATACGCGGCTTTATTCATCTTTTAGACAAAAAAGTTGAATTGCACGAAGTGAATGAAGAAGGTTATCAAGAGCATAGACAAGCATGTTTCGAAAAATCCAAAAGTTTATTTCAAGGAGACCATGAGCTAACATTTAAGCATTTCTCAGAGGAACTCAAAAGCCTCTCTCTTTGCCCAGACTATCCATCCCTATACGGCGACCTGGCTCACAAACGACGCATCAAATCTGTCCCTCAATGGCAATCTATCACGCTTATTCATCGGTATAACTTAGCCCTCTGCCAGGGACTGATCCAAAACGCTCAGTGGGTTCATTTAAGCATTACGAAGATTACAGCAAAGAAACTAAGTTATCTTATACGCTATTTGAATTTTTTTGGCCTGCTCTTTCGCTGCCAAGAGCAAAAAGGTTATGCTGTTAGCCTAAAAATAGAAGGGCACCTCACACTATTTGATGCTCCCAAAAAATATCAAAAGCGTATTGCAGCTCTCGTAGGCATCCTTCCGCAACTTGATGATTTTCACCTGAAAGCTGAGCTCCTCATCGATCAAAAAAAAGCCCTCTTTCAACTCGAGCCGGAACAAGGCCTGCGCTCGCATTTCCAAGCCTTCAGCGATTATATCCCCGATGAAATCAAACTCTTTGCTCAGAATATGACTGAAGCCATGAACAATATGGGCTTTGAACCGACACCAGCCCCAGAACAAACCGGGCCAGTTAGCGACTGGGTGATCCCCGATTTTTGCTGGCAAAAAGATAGTCAAAAGGTTTATGTGGAAATATTTCAAAACAACCAAGCATCCATGCTGCAAAAGCGCTTAAGGCAAAAACCTTGGAAAAAAGAAGAGAGTTTTTTGCTGATAGAAAAGGCCTTATTCAAAAAAATGAATCTCGAAGAAAACATACACCTCATGAGCTATTCTTCCATTCCCAGTACCCAAAAGCTCCTTAAAGCTCTTAAAAATAGTTAGAAAATGCCTAAAAAATCGTCTTGACTTTGAAAGAGCCTATACTATAGTTGTCCGAGCAATTTGTTCCTGAAAACAATAGGAAGATAGGGGTCATTATGAAAGTACTTGTTGTCGACGATTCTTCAACCATGCGTCGTATTATAAGCAACGCCTTAAAACAATTTATGCCCGACGCTGATATTGTTGAGGCTGAAGACGGAAATGATGGTTTCGACAAATTCCAAGCGAATCAAGATGTTGAGCTCATTTTAAGTGATTGGAATATGCCCAATTGCGATGGCCTTGAATTTCTCAAAAAAGTGGTGGAAACGGGTCATACAGCCCCCGTTATTATGGTGACCACCGAAGCAGAAAAAAGCAATGTGGTGACAGCCATCAAGTCCGGTGCCAAAAATTACGTCACCAAACCATTTACGCCTGACGTATTGAAAGGCAAAATCAGTCAAACTATGGGTATTTAAAAGAGGCCAGCCTTTATGAAAGTTGATGTTAATCTAATTAACCCTTTTATTGCAGCCACAACCAATGCCTTAGAAATGATGGCCATGGTTAAACCAGAGCGCAAGAAGGTGTACCTCAAAACCGACAATGTACTGATCGGTGATATATCTGGCATCATGGGCCTGTCTGGGGACGTAAGTGGGTCCATCATTCTTTCTTTTGAAGCGAAAACAGCCTGCAAAATTGTCGGCAATATGCTCGGAGCCAGCTACGATACTATTGATGATGATGTGAAGGATGGCATACAGGAAATCGTCAACCTTGTGGCAGGTCAAGCGAAAACCATGCTAGCCGACACTGAGTATCACTTCCAAATCAGCATTCCAACTTGTATCATTGGAGCGAATCACCAAGTCAATCACAAAAAAGGGGTTCCCTGTGTTGTGGCTGAATTTGATTTAGAAGGTTCTCCTTTTACTCTTGAAGTTTCAATAGCTCCTAAATCGAGCTAAAAGCCTACTAGAACAACATACCTAAATCTTCTGGCGGTCTTCGCCAGTAGAGTATTCAGTTATCAATGAAGTATAGTTGCAGTAAGCCAAGGCATAGCCCATGCTCATTGCAGTTTCAGCCACTTACTCATCGCAATTTCAGCTGACTTTTTAGTGAGCAGAAATTTAAGCTAAGCGGTTCAACTCCTCGTCTGGCAATAATGCCACTTCAAGGGAAAATTTTCCATGGGGAGAATTAAAGACACAACCTATGCAGGGAACTCCTTTTTGATGCTGTAGATAATGAGGTTGACCTGTCAGGATTGTTGGTATAGACACAGACGCATCGCATTTGAAAGCCTGTGAAATCGCACTTTTTGCGCTACCGACAACCAAGTTACCTATTTCACCAATCCCGTCACTCACATCATCATCAAAGTCATCCATTTCTTCGTCCATCAGCATAGCTCCCACTAACTTAATGGCCACTTTACGGGGGTATGTCAAGACGACTGTTCCATTAAGTCCGCCAAAAACACTCATGAGTACGCTAATATCGCCGCCCATTTTTGTCTGATCTTCTTTTTTCACATATAAGCCAACCCGCTCAACTTTGGTATACACCATCGTCTCCAGAGAAGATGTTACAGCCCTAACAAAAGGGTTAATAAACTCAATTTTTACTTTAGGCTCTGCCATGAAAACTCACGAATCTCATTAGAAAAATTATTTTAGGCTGCTTCTTTTGAATGACAGTATTAATATGAAAATCTCTCACGATAATGCCTTGCATATCGTTGCGAGAAGAAACTCTTTATCAGGAGGCTTGGCAATAACCTCACATACTCCTAGTGCCAGAACTCTTTCTCGAGTACTTTCCTGAATATCGGCTGATACAACAACAATTGGCACACCGGTATTATTAATTTGTAGTTTTTCAATCATTTCAAAACCGTCCATCACTGGCATAAGTAAATCTGAAACAATTAAATCTGGTTTACGTTCAGCAAAAGCATCTAAACCTAACTGACCATTTTTAGCAGTAAAGACTTCATGCCCTCCACTTTCCAGAATCCTCACAACGGCCTTCAACTGGAATGATGAATCATCTACTGCTAATACTAAAGCCACAACATTAACCCCTAGGTCATATGATTGAAAATCATAATGACTTAGCTTGAAAAAGTAAGGGCCAAAGAGTAAACATCCATATCAAGTTCTTTGCAACGTACAACTGTACAGGGGGTGTGAATCTGCTCGGTCTCAACCCATTGGACTGTTTCATTTTCTGCTATAGCTTTCGGCCCCACATAGATAACAGCCATGCCACTATAGCTTTCATTCACCACCAGACCTAAATACTCAACCTTTTCACCACTTTTATCTTTATGATAAAATTTCACCATAGCAGTTTCTGGATCACGATATCGAAGGTGCACCCTTCGGTTTGATTCACTTTTTTTCTTAGCTGGCGACATTTTTCACCTCAATTTTACGCACTTCAAAGCATTCTAGATGTGACCCACAAAAAAACAATGAATACTTTTCTAAAACAAGCGCATTATTCTTGTTGCGATAAAATTCAGCTCACGCTTCGCTTGCGCCATAAAAGATAAAAGCCTTCTATTAAAATAAGCACAGTTAGGCAAAATGCCCAAAGGCGATCATCTCTTTTTCCTGGCGTTAGGGAAGCTAAGGACTCCCGCTCGTCTTTGCTAAGCTGCGCAGGCTCACTGCGTGGGAGCACCCAATCGGCCTCAAAGTTGGCAGGCAAGGTCAAGCTGCGCCCATTATTCAGTTGGCAAGAGTAAATACCCAGCTCAACTTCTGAAGAGCTTTCAGCTTCACTTTGGGTCATGAGGGCTCTATAAGAGCTTAAAGAGGCAGGGAAGATTTTTCCCGGCACCAGTTCAAGAGCTTCTTCAAAATCCGCCCATTGTGGATTGGCTTTCCTGATCACCTTTTCCAGCAAAACTGGAAAATCAGACAAAATAACCGCATCACTCCATACGATATGGAAAGGGCTTGAGAGCAAATGAACTTGCCCATTGCCCACTTTTGAGGACATCCACAGGGGACTACCATCATCAAAGCGCAATAGGGTTTTAGCTTGAGGGTTCATACGGTAAAAAAGCCATTTCCCCCTTAATTCACTTTCAGCCAAACGCGGGCAGCTTCGTGCCCATTCTTCGTCAAATTGAATGCGTTGAGGTCTATTTACCGTTTCTTTTAGCTCGGCCGGCATGTAATGCCCAAAGCGCTCTTTAAAAAGGTCCTCAGGCGTAAAGGGACCTGGAATCAAAAGGAGTTGGCCACCAGACTTCACAAATTTTATCAGCATATCAGCTTCATCCTTTGCCAAGAAAGGCGGATCATGCAGGATGACGACATCACCGGGGGCCCCGTGCAAAGCTTGCCAGTATTTTGGTTCCCGGCTCACCAACTGCAGGAGCGAGTTGGTGGTGATTGTTTTTATGCCTTTCTTTAAATAATAGCCCACATCTTGCAAACGCTCTTCAGCTTGGCGGTGATTCAGTAAAATCACATTGAGAGATGAACGGCTATTTACACTGTAATACACACGATTATCAAGCTGTAAACGATCGAAAAGCAACAATTCTACCATACCCGTATGAAAAACCGTCTTACTCACTTTTTTAGTGAATTCACCACGACCCTCTCTTAATTCCACAGAGAAAAGCTCCTCAACACCTTCGGGAGAACTTAATTTTACATCCACCGTACCATTACCCACTCCTGAAATCTGCCCTTTAAGTATTAGGCTTTTTTCTTCACTAAAAAAACTGAGCTTTAGCCAGGCGTTATCCAACCATTCTCGCTCTTTTGCTTCGACGCGGATTTTTGCTTCGTTAGGTAAAGTTTCCAGTGTTCGGTTATATTCATCAGAATAAGACCATTTACCTTCACTAAAGACCCAGACAGACAACTCACCGTGTTCCCTTGAACGGACTAGGCGCCTTAGCTCCCGGCGAACTTTCATCCAGTTTTCACCTAAATAAGTCGCTTTCTTTTTGGCCAAATGACGACGCATCTCCAATGGACTCGACCAGCCCGTACTTGCTCCGGAAACCCCGATAAGAGCCGTAGCAGAACCTACAGGCAAATGCAATAGTTTTGAACGTGCATCTTCACGAATTTCATCCCATAAATACTCTCCTGACTGGGATCTTGAGTGAGCATAAAAACTATCATCAACAATCATCACAAGAGAGACAGCCGTACTCCCCCCACCTTGCTCAAAAAGATAACCGGCCAAGAGCATGAGAAGAACTGCAAGGATCAACATGCGAATGAGGTAAAGCAACCAAGGGCTGCGCTTTTTGAGAGGCTGGAAATTTTTCATCACCCTCTCCAATAGATACATTTGCGAGAAAGGGATTTTTGTTGGTTTTGGCGGCTTTATGAGTTTTAGTAAGAAGGGCAGAGCCAGTATGGGCAAAGCGTAAAGAAAAACCGGGTAATCAAACATACTATGACTGCGACTGAAAAATATCGATCACAATTTGCTCTACAGGTTGCGTAATATCATAAAGGTAATAAGGAATACCCATTTGAATCAAGCGACTCTTTATCAGCTTTTGGTGAGAAAGGTATTCTTGATGATACTGAGCCCGCAAGTCCGCTGGGTGAACCTTAATCCCAGAAAAAGCTTCTTCCATATCCTCAAATTCACACTCACCCTCCCAAGGCATATCACGCTCATGTGGGTGAAAAAAGTGCAATACACGCACATCATGCCCATCGTTGCGGCAGCTTTTAATTTTCTCGAGTAATAGTTCAGGGTCATTATCAAAGTCCGAACAAATCCATATCACGGAAGGCTTCCTTAGGCGATTACGAAGACTAGACAAAGATGTTAATAAGGAAGAGGGGTGCGATGGCTTTGAACTCGAAAGCTGAAAAACCATTTGCGCCACACCTTCAGATGTTTTTCGTGGTTCTAAAAAAAGAGCTTTATCACCGTCCATCATTAAACCCACTGGGTCGCCCTGAGCATTAAGCAGGTAAAGAAAAACACCAACGACAAGTAACTGAGCTTCATATTTCGTGACGCGTT
>JADGBV010000100.1 GCA_015231345.1 Planctomycetota bacterium | reverse complement strand
TAGAGGAATTCCTTGAGGGCTTTAGCTTGTGGTGGTGGCGTTAAGAGCGCCTCTTTGCTGTGGTATCTTTCACTCAACCACCTGACTGATTCGTTTTGGAGTGTTTTGGCATGAGCCGAAGCGCATTGCTGGCACTGAAGTTTGGTGTCTTCATGTAAGATGGGGCCGTCATAAACTTGATGGCAGGATTCGCAAAATTGCATGGAGGGCCAAGTGCCTTGGCTAAAATGAATATCTGCCAATAAGTACAATAGTGTGTGCGGCTCTTCAAAAGTGACACGAAGGTATTTTCGCCAGAGGGAGCAAATGAGATTTTCACCTGGGGCTTCGGGAGTCGTAAGGAGTAGGATGCGGGCTAATAAGTTCAGCCCCAAATACTGCTTGAGGGAGTTGACGCGGTAAGAGTCTTCCAGTTCTTCAAATGAGCGAATTTTATAACGGTGGTCGCCACTTTTTTGCAGAGCCACCTTTAGGCTTTCAAAAAGTTGCGGGTGATTGTCTTTGCCCGGCTTTGTTGTTTTTGGCTTTTGCCACAAAGCGGTGAAAAGGCCTTGCTCTGGACTGAGTAGGCTAATGATTTGGCTGCCCTCGGTCCATGGCACAACACGTAAAATATACGCATCTTGATAATAGACCCGGGCATTGCCCATGAAATGACTTACTTTATATTAAAGAGGTGGTGATGTTTTTTGCCTTTGCGGAGCTCCACGCCATCTTTGAATTCAGCTAGACTAACGTTGTGGTCTGGCTGGGTAATTCTTTCACCGTTAATATAAACACCGCCACCTTTAATCAGTCGGCGACCTTCATTATTGCCTTGAGTGAGTCCGGCTTTCATAAGAAGTTCTGTGACCAAGAGACCTTCTGAGCACTCTGCTTCTGCGAGTAAACTAGAAGGCATTTCTCCTCGAGCTTAAACAACAGAAAAAGCGGCTTTGGCAGCTTCTCTCGCTTTGTTGGCTTCATCTTCACCGTGAAGAATTTTCGTGGCCTCATAAGCTAAAACTTCCTTTGAGGCATTAATGGCTGCGCCTTCAGCTTTGGCTAATTCTTTGACTTCTTCGTTTGAAAGGAAAGTGAAGAAGGCCAGGCAATTGCCAACTCGGTCATCGGGCACATTGCGCCAGTATTGGTAGTACTCATAAGGTTTGGTTTTTTCGCCGTCTAGCCAAACAGCTCCTTTTTCAGTTTTGCCCATTTTACGGCCATCACTGGTTGTGAGTAATGGATAGGTGAAGGCATAAGCTTCGCCGCTTTCGACTCGGCGAATGAGATCCACGCCAGCGAGCATGTTGGACCATTGGTCGTCCCCCCCAATTTGAACCTTACAACCCATTTCACGATTTAAATGTAAGAAATCGTATGCTTGAAGGATCATATAATTGAACTCAAGAAAACTTAAGCCAGCTCCTTCAAGGCGGCTTTTAAAGCAATCGGCCGTTAGCATGCGGTTAACAGAAAAATGTCGGCCAATTTTCCTTAGGATATCAAGGTAATTTAAGTCTCCCAACCAGTCAAGGTTGTTGACAATGCTAGCCTTGTTTTCGGAGAAATCGATAAACTTGGAAAGTTGAGTTTTGATTTTAGCCATGTTATTAGCAATATCATCTTTTGTGAGCATTTTTCTCATTTCTGATTTGCCCGTGGGGTCACCAATAAGAGCTGTGCCGCCACCAATAAGAGCGATGGGGTGATGCCCTGCTCGTTGAGCCCTAGCCAAACCCATAATAGGAATGAGGTGTCCGATATGAAGAGAGTCAGCGGTGGGGTCAAAGCCCGTATAAACACGGATGTTTTCTTCGCTGCCAAATAACTTGGAGCTTTCGCTGGGGTGAGTGGCCTGTTGAATAAGACCGCGATCGTTGAGTTTGTCGTAGAAGTTCATGGGTCGGAGTGTAAAAAAGGCACGGAACTGTAAACCGGAGCTGCTCCGCCCTACTTGCACCATCTGAGATGGGGTGAATATGCTGACTTCATCCTTAAAATTCTGACAGACTCAAGCTTTTTCATGTCCCAAGAGTTAAATTTCACTAAAATGCATGGCATAGGTAACGACTATGTTTATATCGATACCTTTGAACAAGACGAACCGGTCGTTGGCTGGGCTGAACTTGCAAGGCGAGTGAGTGATCGACGTTTTGGTGTTGGTGGCGATGGGCTCATATTAATCGAAAAACCCCATAGCGAAGGCGCTCATGGGCGTATGCGCATGTTTAATAGTGATGGTTCAGAGTCCGAAATGTGCGGAAATGGCCTGCGCTGCGTTTCTAAATATCTTTTTGACCGTCGCTGCAAAGACGCTGAAGAGCTCCTTATTGATACGGGAGCTGGTTTATTGAGTGCCCGCATTAAAGAGTTTGATGGGAAAGGTAAGGCGAGTCAAGTTGAACTGAATATGGGTCAGCCTATTTTAGAAGCTGCCGCCATTCCTAGTACGGGAACTGGCATGGGTAAAATTGAAAAAATGCAAGTAGGCGATTGCGAGTTAGAGTATATGGCCGTGAGTATGGGTAATCCCCATTGTGTGATTTTTGTGGATGACCCACAGACTTTTCCCGTTGAGACCATTGGTCCACAAATAGAAAGCAACACTGAGCTTTTTCCGCGAAGAGTCAATGTAGAGTTCGTGCAAGTCGTTTCAGCTACAGAGGCTGTGCAAAGAACTTGGGAGCGAGGCTCGGGAGAAACTCTCGCTTGTGGCACAGGAGCAAGTGCTGTGGCAGTTGCAGGGAAGCTCTGGGGAAAATTCTCAGATGAGGTGTTGATCCATCTAAGTGGTGGGGACTTAAAATTGAACTGGCAAGGGCCGGGTCATGAAGTGATCATGCAAGGTGGGGCGACCCACGTTTGCGATGGTCTATTAGACGAAGCCTTTTGTGTATAGGAGAAGATCATGAGGAGTACTGAAGAAAAACTACGCGAGCATATAAAGTCCCTTGAGCCTTCGTCTGCTGAAATGCGAGAGAACTTTTTAAAGCGCACGGTGCTTTCCCTTTCCGGGCTTCGCTTTATTTGTGGCACTGATGAAAACGATCTTTCTCATAGCGCTCCTCAAGAAGCCATGGAATTTGTCCTGGCCACTATTTATGTTCACGGCAAGTTACTGCAGAGCTACACTGAAAAACCTGTTGTATGGTTAGGAATGGATAGCCGCCCTACGGGTCGATTATTTTTTTACCTCGCAGCGAGACTTTTTGCAGCCATGGGTATTGAAGTTAAAGCGACGGGTTTTGCGCCCATTCCTGAAATTATGGCTGCTACGCATCAATCTGGTGGTGATGGCTTTTGCTATTTTACCGCTTCCCATAACCCAGCAGGGCATAATGGCCTTAAGCTTGGCCTGGGCGATGGCGCTGTGCTTAAAAAAGAATTGGCTCTACCTCTTATTCAAAATGCCAAAGATACTTATACCGACACTGATAAGCTTCGCTTTATTAGAGAACTCGTTGCCCAAAGCCCCCTTGATGCTGAAGGCCTGGAAGAGAATGTGGCCAAGCATAAAGCGGTTTCTTTAGAATACTACGAGAAGTTTTCGCTTAAGACTTTAGCTCCTACAGAACCTGAATCATTTTTGCCAGGCTTGGAACAAAAAATCAAGCCTCTCAATGCTAGTGTGCTCTTTGATATGAATGGTAGCTCCCGCTTAAGTAGCGTGGATCAAGAAATGGTCAAAAAAGCAGGTTTAGGTATCAAAGTCATTGGCGATACAATGGGTGCTTTTAGTCATGCTATTGTACCTGAAGGCGCTTCCTTGGATGAAGCCAGAGCCTTAATGCAAACAGAACTCGATGAAGGTAATCGTATATTAGCAGCGATGGTGCCTGACTGTGATGGTGATCGTGGCAATCTTATTTTGCCTTTAAAAGGCAAGGCCACTGCTCTTAAAGCTCAGGAGACTTTTGCTCTTTGTGTCTTGGCTGAAGTTTGTGCCCACAGAGCTAGGGGCGAAACGGCTCCTTTGGCTGTGGCTGTTAACGGCCCTACCAGTATGCGTCTCGATACCTTGCTTAAACCTTTCGATGTTAAAGTCGCCAGAGCTGAGGTGGGCGAAGCCAATGTACTCGCCATGGCCGCTCAACTCAGAGGTGAGGGCTACATTGTCCCTATCAGCGGCGAAGGGAGTAATGGCGGCAATATTATGACGCCCGGTACGGTACGCGACCCTCTGATGACCTTATTTGCCTTGCTCAGGTTTTTATACCTTGAAATACCAGGCCAAGGCATGAGTGGTGCAGAATATTTTCTTAAAAGCGTGGGCAAAGAGGAAAGGGCTGCCCAGAGCACGATTCTTGAAAGGGTTATTGATGCCTTCCCCACTTGGCAAAGCACCGATGCTTTCGATGACGACGCGCTAATGCCTGTGCCAGCCATAGAGCACGAAGTTCTCAAAACAAATTACGAGACTGCTTTTGTGAACCATTGGAATCAGAATTCCGAACTCTGGCATTCATGGGGCGTGAGTCGTTATGAATTTATGAGCTACGAAGGTGTGCAAAATATACCCGGCCCGGGAGGTCGACCTGCTCCGGGCAAAGGTGGCTTGGCGGTGCTTCTCTATAATCAAAACGATGAAGGCTTAGGCTACGTATGGATGCGTGGTTCGGGCACCGAACCTGTTTTTCGGGTGCTTGTTGATTGGTGTGGGGCGCAGGAAGCTTACCCTCAATTGCTTCAATTTCATCGTACTCTTATTGCAGAATGTGCCCAGTGAGTGAATCTTCCCCTTTAAACAGTCAACTCAAACAATACTTTGGTTTTGATAATTTCAGACCGGGACAGGCTGAAGTTGTCGAGAGTATGCTGGAAGGCCACTCTTGCCTTGCTGTCTTCCCAACGGGCTCGGGTAAGAGTTTATGTTTCCAGCTTTCAGCTTTGCTGATGGAAGGAACTGCCTTGGTGGTGTCGCCACTGATGGCCCTGATGAAAGACCAAGTTGATTTTCTGAATAGTAAAGGCATAGCTGCCGGCCGACTGGATTCAAGTTTAAGCTTGGATGAATACCGTGAACTGCAAAGTGCGCTTCATGGAGGTAAGTTGAAACTCCTTTATGTTTCCCCAGAGCGTTTCTCAAACGAACGCTTTGTGCAGAGTTTGGCTTCAGTGAACATTTCCTTTATGGTCATAGATGAGGTGCACTGTATTTCAGAATGGGGGCATAATTTTCGCCCTGATTATTTGAAATTATCCAAGTTTATGTCTGGGTTGGGAATTAAGCAGATGCTTGGCCTTACTGCAACCGCCACTCCTGATGTGGTGGAAGATATCTGCAAAACTTTTAGTATTGCAGAGGATCATTATGTCTATACAGGTTTTTATCGCCCCAACCTCACTTTACGCAGTGAGGCTGAAAATATTGAATACCGCAAAGACCAAATTGTGGCATTTCTCAAAGAGAAAACCCGTGGCGCCACAGTGATTTATGTGACCTTGCAGGCGACTTCAGAAGAGGTTGCCGCTCACCTGACGGCAAATGGATTGGTGGCACGTGCCTATCATGCCGGCATGAATGACGAGGATCGTAAAAATGTTCAGGAGTGGTTTATGGAAGACCCAAATGCCATTGTTGCAGCAACCATTGCCTTTGGCATGGGGATTGATAAATCTGATATCCGCTATGTGCTTCACTATAACTTACCTAAAAGTTTAGAGAACTATAGCCAAGAAATAGGCCGTGCCGGCCGTGATGGTGAGCCTTCCACATGTGTTATGGTTGGGAATGATGAAGACCTGACTGTGTTGGAGAATTTTGTTTACGGTGATACGCCACATTCTTTAGATTTGATCAAAGCTATCGCTTCCTTGGTTGAAAGTGAAAATGAAGAGTTTGGCGTGAGTACTTATAAGCTTTCCCAGCAATTTGACATAAGGCCTTTAGTACTCAATACCTTGCTGACTTACCTTGAATTAGAAGGCATTATAGAGGCGACGGGAGCTTATTATAATATGTATCGCTACCAGCCCTTAAAGTCATCTGCGCAAATATTATCTTATTATAAAGGCGAACCGGTAGCTTTTTTGCGCAATTTATTCAAAGTATCTACGCCTGGAAGAACATGGTTTACGTTGGATGTGAATAAAGCCATCAAAATACTCCGAACCGACCGGGTGCGTATTGTTAAAGCCTTTAATCATTTGGAAGAAAATGGCTATGCCAAAGTTCAGCCAAGAGAGCTGATGCAGGGCTTTCGCCTGAAGAAAAAGCTGAATGAAGAAGAACTAAACCAGCTTAATGAACTCATGATTTCCCGTTTTGCCCATAGGGAACAAAGTGATATTAAACGCTTGCAACTCGTTAAAGAAATGCTGATCCATAAGGATTGCCGCGTCAACTACCTGCTGAATTACTTTGGCGAAGTTCGCTCCGATCCTTGCGGTCATTGTGATAATTGCTTGGGTGATGTCGAGGAAGAATACGAACTTAATGAACGTATTTCTGAAATCAGTGCCGAAGATAATCTCGTGATTCGTGGCGTGGCTTCAAGTTCCATTTATGAAAAACTCGAGTCCAGTCGAAGTATTACGCGATTTTTATGTGGTATTACCAGCCCTGTTATTACGAGAGCCAAATTCTCTCGCCATGATAAATTTGGTGCACTGAAACACCTGCCTTTTGAGTTGGTGCTTAAAGGTATTGATGCAAGTGGGTTACGTTAGGTTAATTTAGTCAACGGGCATTATCCAAATTTAGATAACGGGCATTGACTAAATTTGGATAATGAGCATTATCTAAATTTAGTCACTACTCAAATTGCCCTCTCTTCCTGCTTTTCTTGTAATATGATGTTCTTGAGATGAAGAACGGGAATAACCTCATCTCCGATGCGAGCTATGGCAGTGAGGAAGGTTGCGTCAAATTCTGGTGTATTACCTGGGATGGGTTTGAGTTGATCCTCGTTGATTTCCACAACTTCACCAATTTTGTCCACTTGGAAGGCATAAAGATCTTCTGCTGTCCCCTCTTGGCCATCTTGAAAATGTTGCTGCTCGGGAAGGTCACTATTTCTTTTTAAAATGATGATTCTCTTATGCGAAGTCTCTTTGCTGTCAGAACAATGCAGACTGGCGGCAGGACTCAGTACAGTAACAATTTGCCCACGGACATTCATCAAACCCAGAACATCTTTTGGGGCTTTTTCAACAGGTGTATAATCTGTCTCTTCAAGGATTTCTCGAATAAAGGAAATGGGTAGTGCGTAGGGTTTTTCTCCAATTAGCAGGCGTAGTATTTTCATCAAGCAGACTCCCTATTGTTAAGTATGTCCTCGATGGTTTGACCCAAGGTGTTTTTATCTAGTTTCTGTTCGTAAGCGTCAACGCCAGATTCTAAAATGGTTTGGCGGTCATTCTCATTAAGCAAGGAAGTGACTGCAATAACTGGTGTTTCATAATGGGTATCAGAGGATTTGATGGTACGGCAGAGCTCCATGCCATCCATTTCGGGCATGACGATATCTGTGATGACAAGATCGTAATCATCTTCCTGCATAGCTTCCCAAGCCAAAGCACCATTACTTACGGTATGAACTTTTGAAAAACCTAATGATTCTAAGTACTGGTGAATAACAGCCTGGAAGAGTTTGGTGTCTTCAGCAAGAAGAACTTTTTTCCCTTTAAATATGTTTTTACTCTTGTGTTTATCTTGTGGGTTAGGCTCTATTTTGTCAAAGAGAGAAAATAGATTCAGAAATAGAATCATGCGTCCATCGATGACCTGTTGCCCATGAACCCCTACGCTATCCATTGTTTCAATGGTGTTATCGTTGTCAGTCTCAAATACCCCTAGAGGTTTCTCAATTAAAATGCCGATGGCTTGAGGGACGAGTCGCGGGACAAGCACAAAAAGACGCTCTGGGTCCTTTTGGGAGGGCGTGATATTAATGTGATCGGAAAGGCGAATGACCCTTAATGAATTGTTATCGTACTTGATAAATTCTTGATCTCCCGTTTTCTGAAGTTGCGATTGCCTGACTTCTTCGATGCGCGAGACCATACAGAGATTGATGGCAAAGTGGTCTGAAGTGCCAAATTTAAACTCTAGCATCGTTTGGGATTCTTTGATATTTACATGTTCATTAGTGCTCTGGATCATTTTTTCGTCGAGACGAATTTGAGATTCACGAGCAATGCCGTCTATGTCAAGAATCATAGAGACATTACCGTCGCTCTGTATGGTGGCTCCGGCATAGACTCCGACTTGCTTCAGTCGCTCAGAGAGAGGCTTGACTACAACTTCCTGTGGAGAATGAAGGCGGTCTACAACCAGACCATAGCGAGAGCCCATTGATTTTAGGACGGCTATATATTTCCTGCCAGTTTTTTGATTTCTTCGATCGGATTTTCTATGGCAGTTCTCTGAGGGTGGGGAGTCTTCTGGGGTTAAGGTTAATTCGAGACTTCTGCGGTTTAATATTCCTTGGCGTCGATCTTCAATTACATCTCCTTTGCCATCGCTTACTTCACTTTTTAGCCCCAGTACTTCCCGTAAATTGACAAGAGGAAGCAGAGAGTTTCTTAATTTTAGTACGGGCTTGCCACCGACAGTGGCAATGCGTTCGTGACTTTCTTCGGGAGTCACTCGAACAAGCTCTTCGATAGCAACTTGAGGAATGACATACCTCTTCGACGCAGCATCAACTCCAAGTGAAGGTATAATAGCTAAGGTTAAGGGTAGGATAAGAGTGAGGGTTGTGCCAATTCCTAGTATGGAGTCAATGTCAATGCGTCCACCCAGGTTTTCGATATTGTTTCTTACGACATCCATACCCACTCCGCGACCAGATATATCACTGACTTCCTGGGCTGTGGAAAAACCGGCTGCAAAGATAAGTTTATAAACATCCTTTTCAGGAAGTGCATCAGCCTCTTCTGTACTCATCATTTTGTTTTCTATGGCTTTGGCTCGGATACGTGAGGTATCGATACCAGCGCCATCATCTTGGATGATAATATGAACTTGACTACCCACATGACGCGCGCTGAGTTTTACAATTCCTTTACGAGGTTTTCCTTTGTTTTCGCGTACTTCGGGTTTTTCAACGCCATGGTCAGCGCTGTTTCGAATTAAATGGGTTAGGGGGTCGCCTAGGCCTTCAATGACTGACTTATCTAACTCCACATCCTCTCCTTCTAACTGGAGATCAATTTCTTTACCAAGCTTTTGGTTCATGGAGCGGATGACCCTAGGGAATTTTGAGAAAACGACACTGACCGGCTGTAAACGAGTTCCCATGATGTTGCTTTGCAATTCGCTTGATACTTGCGAGAGATTTTGGAAGATGGTGCCTGCTCCCGGGGCTTCTAGTATATTTGTGCTCAGTAGGTTTTCAACTAAGCCTACTATACGCATGTATTCTTTTTCTATTATATCGATGTTGCTTTTATTGTTGGTGCACTTTAAGTCGTTTAGTAGGGTCTGCTTGCTGTTGCTCAGGTTGTCTTTAAAAACGCTAAGTCTATCCTTGACTCCTGGGATATTCAAAATACTTTGCTCGGCAAGATCCATGACTCTGTTGCGCCCAAGGATCAGTTCACCTGCACCATCCATCAGTTTGCTCAGTATATCCGTTCGAACTCTGATACTATCAGCGGACTTGCTGTGTCCTTTGTGATCTTGTTGAGATGTTTCGTTTTGACTGTCTTGTTGCTGGACTGCGGGAGGTTCGGGTAGAGGGTCTTTGCCAATTAGGTAGACGCCGACGTCTTTGCCATCGAGCTGCATCTTGATCATATCTCTGTCCATGACAGTTTTGAAGAGGACTCCTGGGTGACCGACAATTTCTCCCCTATGAATGACTTCTCCCGTACTATCGAGTTCTTTGATGAGAAGCTCCTTGTCGTCATCTTTATGTGTGATTACACATAGAGTATCACCTGCTTGAATTCTCTCTCTTACTAAATCTTGGTGCTCTTGGGGTAAACGACTAATTTCATCTTCTTTATTTACAGTAGTTTTTTTCTCTTTATTATGGGTAGTCGTGTCTTCGCTTCCTTCGTCGTAGGCGCTTAGTTGCTTGAGGTGTAAGGATATATCTACTGTGTCGGAAGAAGAAATATCTTCGATCATAACTCGGAGTGTGTCACAGCCTGCTAGGAGGGCTTCCACCATGCCAATGTTTATGGCTGAATTTCCGTCTCTCACACGCATCAATATGTTTTCCATGACATGTGCGAGCTTGACAATATTGTTGATTCCGAAGAAGCCGAAGCCGCCTTTAATACTATGCATGGCTCGAAAAACACGATTGACTAAGTCAGGAGAGGTTGCGTCGCCACTGCTTTCCATCTCCATAAAATCGGGCTCAATATTCTCAAGGTGCTCTAAAGACTCTTCGATGAGATCTGCCATTACCTCTTCGTTATGACTCATGGACTATTCCTGATTTGAGTGTCATTCTCGAGCTTGTCCAAAAGCTTAAATAGTTCTTCTGCATCTTCTTTAAAGAGAGTAAATTGGTTGAGGGCTTCTTCTTC